>JACZXR010000053.1:8528-9660 GCA_022571535.1 Deltaproteobacteria bacterium
TTCCGGCACGGCAACATTCGATCCTGTTGCGACCGGCTCTTCCGGTCCGCCAACAGCCGGCATGGAGTCGAAATCGAATTCGCCATCTTCAAGGTCGGCCATTCCAGTGAGGCGACGACCGAGTGCATCAAGGCGAATAATCCTTGCATTCATTTGTGCAATGCGTATCGCGAGCGCGTCGAGCGTATCCTCACTTGTATGACGAATCGTGTCGATATTGTTGCGCTGCTGTTGCAGTTCGTCGATCAATTCAGCGACCGCTGTCTGACTGACACCCGAACCCGTTATCGATGAGTACCAGTAACCGCCCGTAAACCCTGTCACCGAGACGATGAGCGAAAATGCAATGGCGGCGGCCCATGCGTGCGCGCCCGACAGGTTAATTTGCCTGGGCTTGCCAAAGCTCTTGCCAAAAATGACTACATTCATCGAGAAAACCTCGAAAGTGTCTGCGCTCTGTCGTTGCTGATGATCTTTCCTGCCATCGACTTGCAGGGCTGTGCCGAATACCGGCAACCTCTTGTTATTCTGTTCCTGCTGTCATTATTCACTTCGGTAGCCCCGCTGTCGTAGGATCGAATCCCTTAGACCGGTGGATTTGCGCCTCCGCCTTTCGACGGGTTTGCCCTTATCGAGATAAACAATATGCATAATGTCTGTTTTTAATACAAGAAAAAGCCTCCCGAACCGCGATTTTTGTCACTTTGGGGGCTCCATGAGTGCCAACTGCGTCACACTTTCATGCCCATAAAACGCCTTGAGAATCTATTAAACGCTAATGACAACGGGGACTTAGGCGACATAGTTCAGCACGCCCGTAACATGGACGCGTTGCTACAGGCGTTGCAGAAGGCTCTACCCGAGGATCACGCTACCAGCATCGCCGCAGCCAACATTCGCGACGATGGCCAGCTCGTGATTCTGGCGAAATCCTCGGCCTGGGCCTCCCGCCTGCGCTTTGAGACCGAAACGCTGATCGAAGCCGCCCGCGCAACCGGCGCGGACGTTATGTCTTGTACGGTGCGCGTGACAAGGGAGTGATCCGTTGGAGCGCTACTTGGAGCGCGACCCAATCGTGGCCTGAGAACGGCATATTTCTAGCCGCACTGAGCGCATGTCGTATTAAGCGATG
>JACZXR010000507.1 GCA_022571535.1 Deltaproteobacteria bacterium
AGCCTGGCCATTGCCGCTCTCACCTGTCCATGCCACCTTCCAATTTATCTCGCCATCTTCGGTGGGACGGCCTTGGGGGTCTTTCTGAGGGATAACATCCTTTTGCTAATTTTTGGTCTTGCAGCAATCTTTCTCCTCACCCTCACCAGGGGGCTCAAGCTGATCAAGGAGGACAAGGAACAGGAGGAAGGCAGCGATAGTTTATAGCTACGTGCAGCGGGAGGAATTAATGGCTCTCTCGGGATACGATGAACGCAGAAGAGTCCTTAATTGCTCGGGTCGTGGGGTGCACTCATAGGATAGTTTTTACATCGGCGGGAAGGAAAAAAACGAAAATGCGGAGAATACGAAGTCGGTAAACGAGGTATTTTAATGACTACTCAATTGAGGAAACGGGGATACACCGAGCAAGAAAGCCTTCCGGTTACGGAAGGTGAAAACCGGCAGACAAAAAGCTCCGGGGCAAGGAAGAAGCGCTTTTCCTGGGCTGGCGGTCTACTTTTCATCGTGGGGCTGGTGGCGTACGGCCTCTTCGTCACCGACTTACTCGGAGGCTCAAGGGCTGCCGGGGAGCCAGCACCAGATGTAACCCTGAACACGGCAAATGGCGAGTTTCGCCTCTCCCAGCAGAGGGGGAAGGTTCTCTTACTTTATTTCTCTTTTCCTGGTTGACCCACCTGTGCGCTGGAGGCTCCAGCGGTAGCCAGGGTTCGGTCTGAGTCCGCAGGTCAGGGCATGGAGGTGGTGGCAATCAATGTTTTCCCGCAGTATAGCCTCCGGCAATGGGAAGCTTACTGGCGGAGTGTGGGTGGCGGAGATGCGCTCTTTGCCGAGGACGTCAACCAAAGAGCCATCGTTGCCTTCAACGTCAGAGCGGCCGGGACGAAGATTATCATTGACCGAGAGGGAAAAATCGTCTATCGGAACGGGGGCGTTACGACGTACGAGAAGCTGCGCTCCGAGGTGGATAAGGCGCTATGATCGAAATCCAACAGTTCGCATGGCGTTGGCTGGAAGTCCTAGCGAATTTTCTCCCCGTCGGTTACTCCTTCGGTGCCGGGATGGTCTCGACCGTTAATCCCTGCGGGTTTGCTATGCTTCCGGCGTACCTCTCGCTCTACCTGGGCACTCAGGAGGACAAGTTCTACCAGCGCTCCATCGCGCTGCGGACACTGAAGGCCCTCTTTGTCGGGTTAACTGTTTCGGCGGGGTTTGTGCTGCTCTTTGCTATCATCGGCGCCGGGGTCTCTGCAGGGGGGAGGTTCATCATTTCCGCCATGCCGTGGATCGCTATCGTAATAGGGGTTGGCCTTGCAATCTTGGGGCTGTGGATGCTTGCGGGGCGCGCCGTCTACGCCGGGTTTTTGGCCAAGTTGGCCAGCCGTATAGGCGATCCCAGATCCATCGGCGTCAGGGGGTTCTTCCTGTTTGGCGTAGCTTTCGGGGCTGCATCCCTGAGCTGCACCCTCCCCATCTTCCTGGTGGTGGTCGGGAGTGCCCTGGCGACCGGGGGATTCCTTTCCGGCCTGGTTCAGTTTGTCAGCTACGGCATGGGGATGGGTTTAGTGCTGATCTTATTCACACTCGGGATCGCGCTATTAAAGGAAGGTATCATTGTGAGCAAGGTGCAGGGGCTTCTCCCGTACGTGGAGCGGGCCACCGCTGTGCTCCTGTTGTTTGCAGGTTCCTACATCGTTTATTACTGGCTGTTTAAAGGCGGCCTTATCAAGATGTTTGCGTAGGTCAGGGAGATCTTAAGATATAAGAGAGTGGAAAATGGCTATGTGTAGGGTTCGGCTCACTATTCGAGACATGACATGAGAGAAGTGTGTCTCCCGTGTGGAGGAAACACTTAAAGTTCTGCGGGGAGTTCTTGATGTGAAGGTAAAACTCCTGGAAAACAATCTTGGAGAGGCCGAGGTTCTTTATAACCCGAATGAATTCGCATTAGCGAATCTTAAAAAAGCTGTCCACGGGGCAAGCGGTGAGCGGCATAATTTTATGGTGATTGGCGCTAGCGAGGATAGCTAGCCCGCCTGCATGGGGCTAGAAAGACAGTTGTAGAGAGGGAACTGATTTTTACGTTTTATTGTTATATACTTTACGCAAAACTAGTTCTTTAAATCGAGTGATGATTATGGATCATACTTCTCCAACAAAATACTCTCTGGGTTCGGTTTTTAGCGCCTTGCTGGGAAGCTGGTGATGAATTGCGGCGCTGGCCTACGCCTTGTTGGGCGGAGGCGCCAGCTTGGCCGCCAGTCTGGTGGCCTTCCGTGAGTGGCTGGGGCCGTTTCGTGGACTCTTTTTCCTAGTTGCCCTGATTCTAGTAGGTCGGTCCCATTATCTTTACTGGCAAGGGCATGGGAGATCCAGGCGGCTCACAACGGTGACCTTGTGGGTCTCGACTGCCCTGACGTTGATAATGGTGGGTGTCTTCTACGTTTATGGGAACCCTTTATTTTTCTGAGAAACTGTCTGAATTATAGACATACAACAGAAACAAAGATGGATTTTAACAGTATTAGATCTGGGCTGGTTAGTTTCACGTCAGCCTTTATTGCATCACTCTGCTGTCTTCTGCCCTTGACGGTGGTACTTCTGGG
>JACZXR010000508.1 GCA_022571535.1 Deltaproteobacteria bacterium
GGATTATCCTCAGGTGGAAGGACAAAGAGGGCATGGCTTTGGGGTAAGACGGCAGGAGCTGAAAAATGGAATATCTCGAGTGTTTCTCTCCCACTTGTAGTCTTTTTATAAGCATCCGGTGGGATGACCTTCAAGGTCAGGCCGGGGATAGAGCGCAGACTATCAAGTGCCCGCGGCCGGGGTGAAATCCCTAGGACTGACAATCCCTTCGACGAGGGTGGAACAGCAAAACGCCGATTATCAAGCGCCAAGGCATCGGGTGGCTTAATCTCAGCTTCATAGTAAGGGTGGATTGAGACCCCCTCGAAGAACACCGATACGCTCTTCCCGGGGAAGACCGCTTGCGTCTGCGTAGAGAGAAGGCTCCCGACGCCTTTTAATGAGAGCTTCACCTTTTGTCGCTTGGATGAAAAATTAGTTACCTCGATCCTCGCTCGAAGCCGTGAAGATGCAAAGGAGACCCGGGTTAGGTGGAAGGAGGTGATGGCGAGATTCCCCTGAGGTTGACCGACCGAAATCACCCTGACCCTTCCACCCTGTTCCACCACCGGGTGATCCGTCAGGAAAAAGATCCGATCGTAGCTGCTGTCTTTTGCCAGCCGAGAAAGGACCTCGCCGTAGTCGTTGGAAGAATCCCCCAGATCATAAGGGTTGAGCGTGCCAATAATGGCAAGTGCCTCCCCGGGAGTGAGCGCAGGTTCTCCGATTCGTCCTAGCTTCGGGACCACGAGAAACAGATCGACTCTTACCCCATTGGGAAGGTGTTGGAGCAGCCCGCGCGCCTCCTCCTTGGCAATCTCAAACCGACTCGTTGGTCCCTCCAGGGCCTGCATGCTGGCGGAGTTATCAAGAATAATAGCTAGATTCTCGGGTCGTCGAGCGGTTAAGACCGGCTCCCCTAAAGCCAGGACCAGAAGCAGCAGGAAAAGGAGCTGAAGAAAGAAGATGAGGGGTAGCCGCAGCCTTCCCCAAATGCGACTGACGGAGTCGGAGGGAAAATCACGTATAAGAAGCAGACTAGAGAAAACGATGCGACGTGACCTGCGCCAGATAAGGTAAGGGATAAGGAGTACCGGGAGGAGGGAAAAGGCATAGAGTCCTACCGGATTTAGAAACTCCATGACGACTATCTAAAAAGGCCAATGGACGGTAAGGTCTGGAGCACAAATTCACTGAGCTCCTGATCCGTCACGTAAAGTGAGGAGTGTATCCCTTCCTGGTGGCAAAAACTCCTGAGCTGGCGGTTATGGTGTTCTAACCTCTCTTGATATTTTCTGCGGATATCGGCGCTCCACTGAAGCCTTATCTCCTCATCGCTCTCCGGTTCACCCACAACAAGATTTCCATCAGGAAAAGATGGGTCCAGCTCTTGTCGGCTCAGTACCTGTATGACCGAGATATCGAGGTTGAAGGCCCGCAGCAGATTCAATCCTTGCTGGCAAGATGATGTGGGCATGAGAAAATCTGACAGGACAATCGCCTTGCCGGGACGGCGAACCCGCTTCAGGTGTTCCCCTAATGCCGGTGCCAGGTCAATCGGGCCTCTAGGAGTAAAGGAGGATAGAATATCGGCACAGTCCATAATTCGGTGGCGGCCCCGGAAAAATGGGGAGACTACCGGAGTGGGATTCTCTTGCAAAAGATGGAGCTTAACATGGTCGTGGTTGGCCAAGACCACATAGGCTAGTGCAAGCGCCACATGGCAGGCGGGGGAAAACTTCTCCCGAATTGAGGGAAAGACCATGGATCCGCTGGCATCGATAAAGAGATAGACAAAGAGATCCACCTCTTCGCGAAAGAGTTTCACATAGAGGCGATCTGTGCGGGCAAAGATCCCCCAGTCGAGATATCGGATGTCATCCCCCGGAGTGTAGCTCCGGTAATCGGCAAACTCCAGACTCGTACCCCTGCGCGGAGAAGAGTAACTGCCAGGGCGACCTCCTAGAACCTCCCTGCGCGTGCGCAGCCTCAGACATTCCAGACGACTCAAAAACTCGGAGGTGAAGGGAGCAGGCAACATACGCTAATAAAGATAGCACCAGCCAGCCCGCTCGTGAAGGCCGTTACGGGCGATGCAATCACTCTACCAACGCCACCTGCCCGGGAAACCGAGTAGACAATTAACGATCAAAGAGTTCGGTCCGACCCCGTACCATCATGTCTTAAAAATCCGGCAGTCCAAAACACCGTAGGCCGTAAAGCTGCTTTTCATCGTCAGCCAGATAGCCAGGGCTACTGTAATGGCGGTACCGGAAAAAATGGCGATCATGATGGCGATCTGGTACTTGATGGCCGTCATCGGGTCGGCACCACCAAGTATCACTCCCGTCATCATGCCGGGCAGAGAGACCAGTCCTATAGTTGCCATGGTAGCCACCGTGGGGGCAAGGGCAGCCTGGACAGCGTCGCGCAGGAAGGGCCGGGTGGCTTCCGAAAAACGTGCCCCTTGTGCCAGAACCTGCAGAAATGCCTTTTCACTCTTTCGGACGGACCTGTAAAAGTTGCTGACGCCAATGATATCAGCGCGCAGGCAGTTTCCCAGAATCATCCCGCCGATGGGGATGGCATACTGGGCGTCCAGCAGGTGAGGACGAACCAGTATA
>JACZXR010000509.1 GCA_022571535.1 Deltaproteobacteria bacterium
TGATGGGCCGATTCAACCCGCAGCCAATGGGAATGCGCAGGGCGTTTGAATTGCAGGGCTACGGCGACCCGTGGGCAGGGCGACGTCAGCAAAATGCGGCGAGTTGGAACGAGTCCGAGGAGCAGAGAGGTAGAGCACTAGAAACTGAGGCCCGCGCGGCGAGTGGATTGCCGCCGATCGACTATGGCAACCAACCAAGATTCCTGGGGCAAGGCGCCAGTCCGGCGCAAGGTCCGGGCGCACCCGGTCCGGGCGTGACCGGTCCGCTGCAAGTCGGCACGACGGTTTTGAACTCGAATCGGCCGCAGGGCCCAGGGGTGACCGGGCCCAGAATCGGCTGGTGAGGTCCGGAGGTGAAGCTCGGACGGTGCTCTATATATATAATAGCAATTTGTTACGAATTGCTCAGTTCTCGCCAGTTTCAGCTTATGCGGGCAACACTAAATAATGCGGGCGGTTTCAGATTGTCCGCCCGCAGAAAAAAAGTCTGCATGCGGTATTATTTTTAATGCCGGCAGAGAGGGTAATTAGCAGGTGATTATAAGCGTGAATTTGTAACGAAATGTGCGCTACAAGCACATTCGGCTGTCTTTGGTGATTGCAGGGCTGATTTTGTAACAGTATTTGCGCTACAGACACGCTTCAAAATCGTTTCCGTGACCTCAGAGCCGACCTCGTTACGGGGATAGGTCTTATATTCACGAAAGCCCATATAACGGCCCCCCTCCCGCTCTTTTAATCCCCAGTTCGACAGAGGCGAAAATGAGTCAATTCTGATTAGGCTGTGACCCACTCTGGGCCTGGATTTGCTCAGTGTTTGGACGCCAGGACTCAATTAAAGAGCTATTGAATTGCGTTTGGTGTGAATAATGACCTCGGGCTGGTTAATAAAGCTGATAATCCTCATTTCCCCCTGGCATTTCGGGCAGGTAAGGGGATCTGTCTCATAGACTTTTCTAATGAAGTAGGACCAGCGCTTTTTTAATTCTTTAGAAACTGGGGGCGGAGCGACCTCGATACACTCCGGTTTCCAGCTAACCTCGCTCTCCGTTATAGGCTCCTCCTTTTGCAGCCTATCCCGGACGGCTCTGTAGTTCATTTGATGCAGAATTGCACCAATTATCTCTCTCCTACCCGTTCAGTAATGAAATCAACCATGGCCCCTACACTAAAGAGTCGTATCATCCCTTCCCTAATTTTCGGTGAGTTAAGATTCTCGATCAACAGTTTAACAATACCGCCCTTATCAATCATTGAAGCCTTAAAACCAACCGACTCCACCTCACGAGCAAGTCGATCCGCCAACTCCTCAGCCACTTTTTCCGCTTCTCCATTCTGTATCGCGATTCCCTTTTGCTCAGCGACCCAATTGAGTACTCCGGGAATTCCCATCATGTGAAATTGCTCTATCTCTTCCGGTGTAACACGAACCCCATACCTTTCCTCAAGAATCTGCGTTAGTTCCCCCATATTTCTCCAACTCAGGGCACTGTCCTGGATTGCCTTGGTAGGAAGCTCCACGCCAAAGGTCTGATGAACTCTAAAACCAATATCAAGTAAATCAATAGATTCCGCACCGAGATCATGAACCAAGGAGACCTCTGATCGAATATTTTCCTCTTCCACACCTAAAGCATCCATAAGGATCTCTTGTAATGTTTGCTCAACCTCCCCCCTCGACCACGTCTTGTTAACACCTTCTTCTGTTTGACTCATTGCCCCCCCTTAATTCTTGCTATGTCATCCCGGATGGTTGTTCGCTAACGGCCATGGCGGTCCGCCTCTAGTTCTCGTTTAACCAGATACAGCATGATTCTGTGTCCCGCGTATACTGCATACCCGTGAGAAAACAACCCAAATCCCCAACAAAGCAACACCCATTTGAACCACAGGTACTGAGGACTCGTGGTGTAATTGATATAGACCAACATCAGATTAACCACGATATAGACGATTAGGTGTACATAAAAAACTAGCTTTAAAAAAGCTCGGTTGTAAGCACGCCTAATTACTTCAGTATCCGCCATAATGTGATTCCTTATTGTGCCCTAGCTATTGAGTCTACCGCAGCAATTCAGGCGGTATATCTCCTAATGCCGTTTTATCTCTTTTAACCAAATTCGCAATAAAAATGATAGGAATTCCCTTTTTGAGCGTTGGGCACCGAGAACGCAAGAAATCCTGAAACAGCCACCCGTTACCGATCCTTCGGGGCCCAAGCGGCAGCCGGATAGAGCTGAACTGCCCCCGGATTGCTGCTTTGGGGTGGACAATATCCGATAACGTGCAGTTATGTCAATTCGACTGACAGGACCCGTAAAGTCTGCATCAGGCCTGTTTTCCACAGCAAAGCGGACCTTAATTTCACCCAGGACGCAATTAAATGGATAGGTTTTATCCGTAATGCGAACGTGCAGCTGCGGCAAGAGCAGGTAGGTGCGAGCGCATTGTGGATAAAACCAGTTGAACGAAACCATCCGGTGATGCAGTTACGGTTGTCTATGGGGATTGTAACGAAAACAGTTGGTCGGAACACGGATACACGGGCATGGGTGATGTAGTGATCCGGGAGACTTTAAAGGGATACATGCCTTCAAGTC
>JACZXR010000510.1 GCA_022571535.1 Deltaproteobacteria bacterium
CGGGCAGAACACGTCTACCTGCAGGAGCGTGGCGCAACCGGGACAGATGTACTCATGGTAATGCCCCAGGTATGGCTCTCCCGAGGGAAGCGGTCGCAGTGCCACTTGTTCGAGGCCCACTACTCTCCTCAAGCTGTATTTCTTGTAGTTCGCTTCCGGATTGCAGAACAGATACCCGCACCGGATGCAGCGTATCACAGTGTCGTTTCCATCTCGGGCTATCTCCAGGTATTCGTGAATCCTCAAAACCGTTTCCCATGCGCGATCCCCTCTGTCCGGACCCCCTGATCCTGACAGGGGCTTACCTTCCCTGAGACGGTCCTCACGGATTTCTCTACGCCGGGTCTCCGTCTTGGCGAGATCCAAAGAGTGGTTCTTGGAGTCTATGATGACTCCGTAGATCCGCTGGGCCATCTCCATCGATGTGATGCCTGTCCTCACATCTCGGGCTACCATCTCCGGCATGCGGTCCAGGGGGTCTCCGTATCCTCCTCCGCTAGGGACAAAGTCTGTCAATAAGGTCATCTCGGGAAGGGACACTCTTTCAGGCGACCCTTCTGGGAGGTAGATCTCTCCCCAACCTCCAGTGGTGATTTCACTGGGTTGGGTGGGGTAGTCCCCGGATTTCATCCGATCCGTAATCTCCCGAGGCGTGGTGAAGATTGCTCGTGATCCCCCGCTTCCACAAGGGTGTCCACCGAACAGGCCAAAGCTTCCCTGGGGTATGCCCCCGTAAGGTTTATAATTTGTAGAGAAGTCCCTGGAGCCGTAAATCGTATAGATTCGGAAACTGCCAAGTCCGCCGCGAAACTTGCCGAAACCCGAGCCATCCGTATTGTGGTTGCGGCTGAAATAGAGAAAGGGATACTGCATCTCAACCCGCTCAACGTCACTGATTCCCCCGGAGGGGATATTCATGTGTCCACCGGTGTTCACTCCGTCCCTCAGAGGCGTGGCCCCAAGACCACTTCCGTGGATATCGTAGATGCCCATCGCCGTCTTGATTCCTTCCCGGTTGGTACCGGCGGGGATATACCCAGGTCCACCTTCATACCAGATGCCGTACGAGCTTGCATTGATATCGTCGTAGCGCCCGGCCGCAAATAGCATCTTTGCCACGTTTTCGCACACCGCAGCGACCAACATGCCTCCAACCCATGGGGCGAAACCGCAAGCCGCTGGGTAATGACAGTTGAGGACCGTGCCTTCAGGCACAGAGAGTTTAACAGGAACATACTTTCCATCGCTCCAGGGGACATCCCAGAAGAGGGTGTTGGTCAGGGCAACGCCCATGTGGGCCCTGGTGCCAGGGAGCGTGCAGTTGTGATCATTATCCAACTGTGGACTGGTGCCCGAGAAGTCGAGGTGCAGCTCTTCTCCCTCCTTGCTCATGGTACAGACCACCTGAATGGGTTCAGCTTTGTGTTCCCGTTTGTTCAGCGCGGTCATGTAGATTCTGGAAATCCAGCGTCCATCCGGCAGGGAGCGAAGCTTGGAACGCGCCATCTCCTCCGAGCCTCGAATGGTCTCCTCCTCGGCCGCCTGTATAAAATCGAGTCCGAACTTCTCGATGAGATCCAGGTACCGCTTGGCACAGACGTTATTTCCGGCAATCATCGCCTTTAAGTCCAACCCGACGTACTGCGGATCACGGCACTGCTCGGTGAGTGTCTTGAATACATCCTCCCGAAACTCTCCTTTTTCAACGATCTTGAGCCCCAGAATTCGAATGCCCTCATGGTAGATCTGAGTGGCGGCCCCGCGAAGCAGCCCGCCCGTGTCTGCGGTGTGGGTGCTGGAGGCTGTCCAGGCTGTTAGCTTACCCTCGTAAAAGATGGGCTTTATGATCATCATGTCATAGGTGTGCGCACCCGCGATGTAAGGGTCGTTGAAGAAAATCTGGTCTCCGTCGTAGAAGCCGGGAGAGTGGCTATACCACTGGATCAAGCACTTGAGGGCGTCAGAGGTCGCGCCGGCGAACCTCAGGTGTCCCGAGCAGGCAAGGACCATAGTCCCTTCTGAGTCGTAAAAAGAACTCATGCATTCTCCTCCCTGAGAAACAATAGGGGAGGCGGTGACACGCTGAAGGGTCATGCGCCCTTCCTCGCCGATAGCCCACAGGCGGTGCAGGAACATCTCATATCTCACCGGGTGGAGTTTCTCTGGCGTCCGATGACTCTTATTCATTTTTTTGGAAGCCTCCGTGATGACATTCGGCCCAAAATGTCTTGTCGCTCCCCATTTCAGCACCTCCACAGGTGACAATTACCGACTTTTTGTCCAGTCCTATTACCGATGTCCTAATATAGCTTTCACCTTTTTTAATTTGAAGGTGGCAGAAGGGCCGTTTGTAGTCTTGCTAGGCGTGCTGTTTTACGGATTTGTACTGGCGGTGAAAGTGGTCGAGGGCTGCGAGGCAATCTGGGTCAAAGTCCGTCTTTGGTACTAAATCATCCTTCCAATTGCCGTAGGTGTCCTTCCCTCGAACTAATGCAGCCGACGCATCATCGAAAACAGTTTGGCGGACATGCGGGGCGATATAATGAATGGAGTAACCGAGGCGGCGGTCGCCGGAGTTGTTAGGACTGGAGCCGTGTATA
>JACZXR010000054.1 GCA_022571535.1 Deltaproteobacteria bacterium
TCTTTATGCAGGAACCAAAGGATTTGTAGATCACCTGCCGCTCGGTACCCTCAAGAAGTACGAGCACGAGCTTCATGCCTTTGTCGAGGACAAGCACCCGGATCTATTCGCCGAGATCATAAAAAAGGGTGAGCTAAACGACGAGCTTAGCGAAAAAATCAACAAGGTCCTGGAGGAATTCAACGCCACCTTTAATAAACAGTAATGGCTACCCTCAAGACGATACGGAGGCGGATCAGCTCGGTTCGAAACACACAACAGATTACCAAGGCAATGAAGATGGTGTCGGCGGCCAAACTCCGCCGCGCCCAGGAAGCCGTCCTACGGGCTCGCCCCTACGCGGAGAAGATGACTGCTCTGCTAAAAAACCTGTCCGCAAGGGTTTCTGCCGAGGACCATCCGCTGCTTGTTGCGCGGGAAGAGAAAAGGGCCGATCTTCTTCTGATAACGGCCGATCGCGGACTCTGCGGCGGGTACAACGCCAATCTGATTCGAACCGCTGAGGGCTTCCTCCGCAGCCACACTCCCCAGGTGCAAATTAGCCTCAATATCGTCGGCCGAAAGGGGGGGAACTACTTCCAGCGCCGGAATGTAAAAACCGCCGATCGGCACCTTGATGCCTGGAGTCGTTTAGCAGAGGAATTGGCCGCTGAGCTCGCCGAGAAGGTCATGCGCCGCTTTCTAGGAGCGGAGTCTGATGCGGTCTATATCCTCTACAGCCGATTCCGCTCTGCCATCTCGCAGGTGCCCACCCTGAACAAGCTGATCCCACTGGCCACAGGTGAAGAGGAGGGAGAGGAGCAGCCGACCGAGTACCTTTTCGAGCCCGGCGTAGAAGAACTGCTCGCCACCTTCCTACCTAAAGTTATCGAGATGGGAATCTACCGGGCACTGCTGGAAGCTGCCGCCAGCGAACACGCGGCACGGATGACTGCTATGGATTCCGCCACAACCAACGCTGGTGAGATGATCGACCGGCTCACCTTACAGATGAACCGTGCCCGACAGGCCTCGATCACCAGGGAACTCCTCGAGGTGGTCTCCACCGGCGAGGCACTCAAGTGACGCACAAAAGGGAGGAATTTAAGATATGAACCTGGGAAAGATCACGCAGGTGACGGGGGCCGTTGTAGACGTAGAGTTTTCTGACGGCTCCCTGCCCTCCATTTACAACGCGCTCAAGATTACAAATGCCGCGATCAACGACCAGGAGTGGAACCTGGTCGTTGAAGTGGCTCAGCATCTGGGCGAGAACACCGTCCGCTGCATCGCAATGGACAGCACGGACGGACTTGTTCGTGGGGGAGAGGTCATGGATACAGGCGAGGGGATTACAGTGCCCGTTGGTCAAGGGACCTTGGGACGGCTCCTGAACGTGATCGGTGAACCCGTAGATGAAGGAGAGCCGATTATCGCAGAGAAGCGATTACCTATTCATCGGCCTGCCCCTGCCTTCGTGGACCAGGAGACCAAGGTCCAGGCCTTCGAAACAGGGATCAAGGTGATTGATCTGCTCGCCCCTTACTCCCGCGGCGGCAAGGTCGGTCTCTTTGGCGGCGCCGGTGTCGGCAAAACCGTCATTCTCATGGAGTTGATCCACAACGTTGCTTTAAAGCACGGTGGTTATTCCGTCTTCGGCGGTGTCGGGGAGAGAACGCGCGAAGGGAACGACCTCTGGCTGGAAATGAAAGAATCAGGAGTTCTCAGCAAGGCCGCTCTGGTCTATGGCCAGATGAATGAGCCCCCAGGGGCGAGGGCGCGCGTCGCCCTCTCTGCCCTCACCCTGGCGGAATATTTCCGTGATGAAGAGGGGAAAGACGTTCTGCTGTTTATCGACAACATCTTCCGTTTCACCCAGGCCAATTCGGAGGTCTCCACCCTCCTTGGCCGGATGCCATCGGCCGTAGGCTATCAGCCTACGCTCTCGACGGACCTTGGAGAACTAGAAGAAAGGATCACATCAACCCGAAAGGGATCTATCACTTCGGTCCAAGCGATTTATGTCCCGGCAGACGATCTAACCGATCCGGCACCGGCCACTACCTTTGCCCATCTGGATGCCACAACGGTGCTCTCGCGCCAGATCGCCGAGTTGGGGATCTACCCTGCAGTCGATCCTCTAGACTCGACCTCGCGCATCTTGGACCCGCTCGTAGTCGGTGAGGAGCACTATCAGGTGGCGAGACAGGTCCAGGTGATCCTCCAGCGGTACAAAGACCTCCAGGACATCATCGCAATTCTCGGGATGGACGAGCTGTCGGACGAGGATAAACTGGTAGTTACCAGGGCGAGAAAAATCCAGCGTTTTCTCTCTCAGCCCTTCTATGTCGCCGAGGTCTTTACCGGGACTCCAGGTGCCTATGTACAGGTGAAGGATACGATCAAGGGGTTCAAGGAGCTCGTAGAAGGCAAGCACGATGATATCCCGGAACAGGCCTTTTACATGGTCGGCACCATCGAGCAGGCAGCAGAGAAGGCAAAGAAAATGGCAGCAGAATGATGGCAGAGAAAATACAATTAAGACTGGTGACACCCAGCCGGCTTCTCCTGGATGAGGTGGTGGATGAGGTAACCGCACCCGGGGTCCTAGGAGAATTCGGCGTCCTGCCCAACCACATCGCTTTTTTAGCCACACTAGAGATTGGAGAAATGAGCTACAAGCAGGGAGTCCAAAGAGTCTACCTGGCCTTAAGCGGAGGCTACGCCGAGGTGCTGGACAACGTGATGACCGTTCTGGCCAATGCCGCGGAGTTTGGGGGTGAAATAGACGTAGAACGTGCACGCGAGGCTCGGGAGAGGACCGAAAAGAAACTGGAAGAATTAAACCGGGAGGACAAGGAATTTGCCATGACAGAGGCCGCCTTGCACCGTGCCCTGTTGAGACTCCAAATAGCCGCCAAGGCACCGCGCCATTGAAGCACGTCAAGATACCTTCCTTAGAAGCCGCCCCCTGTTATTTCCGCTGTTGTCAACTCCGCACCTCCCCAAGAGTTCGGTCAGCCGTCTTACGTTCAGTAAAAGGGGAGGAGAAGCATAGACCACCCCTAAAGGAGGAAAAATATGCCAGAAATTCTAGGTTTTAGTAGTGAGGAACAGAAACTCCTGTTAATGATCCTGGCTGCCCCCGTCAGTTTGCTCCTTACCATGGGAATCTATATGTGGACTCGCCGATTCCTGAGAGCTTGGGCAAAACGGACAGCAACTCCCCTCGATGACCAAATCGTGGCCCTAACCGAGCACTCCCTTTTGCCTATCATGGTGCTGGGGGTAGTTTACTTTATCTTCTCCATTATCCCCTTACCGCAGGACGTCGGGGACATAGGTAAAAGGGTCTCTCTAGCAAGTATGGTCGTCCTTGCCCTGGTGCTAGGCGCTCGGCTCTCCTTTCTATTCCTTGAGCGGCTGGGTGAGCGTTATGAAATAGCTCGGATTCTTGCCCGACGCGAGCGGACCCCTATCTGGACGGCTCTGTCCGCAATCCTCTGCTACACTTTTTTGATCCATTTTGTGGATCCTTCGGAACCAGCCCGCCTAGTGCTGCAACCTGTCGTCAGAACCATGATGATCCTCGCGTTCGCCTGGCTCATGGTGCGCGGAGTGACTTCAGGCACGGATCTAATACAGAAATCCTACGGGGAGCGCCTGAAGGGCATCGATGCCGCGCGTGCACGATCCTTTGAAACCGTGATCGGGATCATGCGCTATGTGGCAAATTTTGCTGTGGCGCTGATTGCGATCGGGGCTGCTCTAAGCCAGTTCGAATTTTTCAAGACACTCGCCACCTCGTTTCTGGCTTCAGCAGGAGTAGCTGGGCTAGTGATCGGCCTAGCGGCCCAACGGACACTGGGAAACCTGTTTGCCGGTGTTCAACTCGCCCGGACCCAACCGGTCCGCATTGGCGACTCGGTAGTATTCGAGGGGGGGTGGGGATGGATTGAGGAAATCTCTCTCACCTACGTGGTGATCCGCATATGGGATCTGCGTCGCCTTGTCGTGCCGATCAATTACCTGCTGGATCGCCCGATCCAAAACTGGACCAAATCCTCTCCGGATCTAATTGGGACCGTGTACGTCTACACGGACTATCGTATTGACGTGGAAGCAGTGCGCCAAGAGCTCGGCAGAATTCTGGAGAGTACCCCACTGTGGGACCGGAAGGTACCGCCTATCTTGCAGGTTACCGACTGCAAGCAAGACACCGTCGAGTTGCGGGCGCTCTGCAGCTCCTCAGACGCTTCGATCGGGTGGAATCTGCGCTGCTACGTCCGAGAAAAACTGCTCGGCTACATCCAAAACATCAATAACGGACAATTCCTTCCTCGGACACGAGTGGAATTTGAACACCAGCCGACTGAGGGCCTCCAACCCCAGTCGACTTGATCAGATAGGCGCCACACACAATCAATCAGGTTGAACAGAGGAGCAGAGTAGAAAGGAAGTGGGGAAAACATCGTTCCCCTTGTGGCTGAGACCTTCTAAGCGTGAGTTAGTTGGAAGAACTCAGGAGTCCAAAGAGGGCAGGATCCCGATGCCCCCACTGGCCTTCTATACCATCACCACGAGGGCTGTTCCCATCACCGTGCAGAGCGTCCCGACAACAACCCGGGGGGTGACAGCCTCGACGTCCCTAAGGAAGATAGCAGCCAAAAGGACAGTGAAAACGGGATTGGTGCTAACGAGGGGCTCGACGATGACCAGCCTGCCGAAACTCAGGGCATAGAAGTTCGCGAGCATGCCTGCCGTGCTGGCTAGTCCTGCCGCGAAGAACCAACAGAAGCTACTGCCGGACAGCTTAAAGACCCGGCGCCCCCCCTGCACCCGGAGCACCAGGGCGGCAAAGAGAAAGGCCGAGGTACCATTGGCCGCAGAAGCCATAAGGGGAATGTTCTCCACCAGTAACCCGAACTTGCGCAGGTTACTGGCTATGGCAAAGGCCATGGCTGCCATCAGGGGATAAATTAGGTCGCGCTTGTCCCACCTCCTCTGCTCTGTCTGGGTCCTTGAAATAATCACCACGCCTAGGATGACAAGAGAGGTCCCGATGAAGTTCTGGAACGTCCACGTTTCACCCAGGAAGAAAACAGCAAGTATAGACGCGATCATAGGAGCAGCATTGACCACAGGCACCGAGCGGGATACCCCGATCCGGTCGATTCCCATGTAGACAAGGATGCGCGCGGCCCCAGGAGCGAAGATTCCGCCCACAACAAAATACCAGACGGCATGGGTCAAAAAGCTCGACAGCGGGATGAAAAAAGAAACCAGGATCCACGAGATCGCTGCCGATAAGCTGATAGAGATAAAGGAACCTGTGATGGCATTCGAAGTCGCCAGTCCCCTGCGGATCAAGACGTTGGAAATCGCAAAGGCGAGAGCGGCCTGGAGGGCAAAATACTTACCCATCCTCCACTATTCTCCTGAAGAAAAACCCGGCTTCGAGCTTGGTGTTTGAGTGATCATGGGCTTAGAGGGCAAACTGATGAGGAATTTCAGTTGATAGCTCCTTTCAAGGGTTCAATGCAAGTGGGCAAAGCCCATTCCCGTTTAGATCTTCAAGTTGAGCCGACACCCATAATATGCTAGCGATATGTCAAGAACTTCGCTACAGGAGGAGAGATACCCTATGGCAAAAGCACCAAAGTCAGCACGTGCCATGTGGAGCAAAGTTTTTTCTTATGATGAGTGGATGGAATCTATAGGGATACCCATTCACAAAGGCTTTTACATAGAGGACGTAAGAACTTTAGAGCTGGAATGGTGGGAGGAACGGCAATGTAAGTCCGCCTTTATTCAGCTGATGGGGCAGGAGGGGGTCAGCTCAGCTCGGGTTACGGAGATTCCTCCAGGTAAGACTCTACCCCCGATCAAGTTCGCCCTGGATGAAATCATATACGTGGCTGACGGCCGGGGACTCACAACGGTCTGGCAGGCAGAGGGAAGACCAAAAAAGACCTTCGAATGGCAGAGCCATAGCCTGTTCCTCATCCCCCACAACTACTCTCATCAGTTGAGCAACATGCAGGGGGATAAACCTGTCCGGCTTCTTCATTATAGCTATCTTCCCCTGGCAATGTCGGCGATTCAGGAGTCGGCATTTTTCTTCAATAACCCCTATCAATCGCCAGACGTTGTGGCTGAACAAGATGGAGAGTTTTATTCCGAGGCCAAATTAGTACACCCGTCCTCCGGCGGCGACGAGCTTTTGGGGTTACGGGCTTTCTGGTATGGCAATTTTTTTCCCGACATGAGGGCCTGGGATAAACTCGATGCCAACGTCAAGAGAGGGGCAGGGGGTAAAAGTGTTTTCATTCAGTTTCCAAACTCGGAGCTGTCTGCCCACATGTCGGTCTTCGCATCACAAACCTATAAGAAGGCCCATCGACACGGCCCAGGTCGTGTTATCATCATCCCTTCCGGTGAAGGATATTCGATTATGTGGGAAGAGGGGAAAGAGAAAATTGTTGTCCCCTGGCACGAGTGTAGCCTTTTCGTACCTCCGAACAGGTGGTTTCATCAGCACTTCAATGCGGGGGCAAAATCGGCTAGGTATCTAGCCCTGCATCCTCCGATGCAGTTTCATGGCCACGCCGAAAAGGTCGAAGACCGGGCGAAAGACCAGATTGAATATCCCGACGAAGACCCATGGATCAGGGAGAAGTTCGTAGCGGAACTGGAAAAGAGAGGAGTCAAAAGCCTCATGCCCGACGAGGCCTATTCCAACAGGGAATACGAGTGGTCGAAGGGCATGGGAAAACAATAGAGACCAGCACCTTGGACCTGTCTGAATATATCTCACGAGGCAACTTCATGCACGACGACGACGACCACCCAGAGCATTTTCATATCGAACCGGACGACATCATAGAGGACATCGAAGGTCTGGAAATGTTCTCGCTCCGGAGTGTCGGGATCGACATCGGTTCCTCGACATCCCATCTCGTCTTTTCTCATTTGACCCTGAGGAGAGAAGGCGCCAACCTGTCTACCCGATTCAGAGTGACCGACCGGGAGATCCTCTATCGATCTCCGATTCTGCTCACGCCATACAGCTCAGGAACATTGATCGACACAGATAAAGTCAAGGACTTTATCCATGAATCCTACCGCATGGCGGGCTTCACCCACGATGATGTAGATACGGGGGCCGTTGTTATTACGGGTGAGGCCCTGAACAAAGAGAATTCCAAGCCAATCCTGGAATATTTTGCGAAAGATTCAGGAAAATTTATCTGCGCGTCTGCCGGACCGAACCATGAGGCACTGCTTGCGGCCTATGGTTGCGGGGCAGTGGACCTATCCAAAACCGAGAAGGCGGGCGTTTTGAACGTCGACGCAGGAGGTGGCACAACCAAGTTTTCCCTTATTCAAAATGGCGTGGTGACACAGACTGCCGCCATCAACGTAGGGGCCCGGCTTATCGCCTTCGACGAGAACGGCACCGTGGCGAGAGTCGAAACGCCCGCAAAATTCATAATGAAGGAGCTGGGATATACGGTTGAGCTGGGCAAGAAATTAACCGAGAAGGAAAAAGAGGACTTTGCCGGGCTTATGGCGAACTACATCTTTGAGGTCATTCACGGAGGCCCTTCATCGCCGCTGGCAAAAAAGCTCATGATCACCGATCCGCTCAAAGATTACCATGGCCTCAAGCAGATCGATTATATCGTCTTTTCGGGAGGGGTCTCCGAATACATCTACGACCACGACAAAACCGCGTATGGTGACGTCGGCCCCCTCCTGGGCAAAAAAGTCAGGGAACATCTAGCCAAGATACCCAAGAGAGATTTCCTCCGCGAACCCATGGAAGGGATTCGGGCCACAGTCATTGGCGCCGGAGAGTACACCATACAGGCAAGCGGCAACACCAGCTACATCTCCAGCACCGACGCAATGCCCGCTTTCGGCCTCAAGGTCATTCGGGCCTTTATAGATCCGGACGAACCGGCAGAGCAGTCTATAAAGAGTGCACTAACAAAATTCGACCTGCCCTGCTATACCTCGGGACTTGCGCTTGCGCTCTCTCTCAACGGCCAGTTGGATTATCAATTAATAAAAAAAGTTGCTGACGGCATTGCGGCGGTTTTAAAAAAATCCGATGCCCCCACTGCGCCCCTATTCCTGGTCCTGGAAATCGATGTGGCAAAGTCGCTCGGCGCCATACTCAAAGAAGAGCTGAAGGTGATGCAAGAGGTCATTGCAGTGGACGGGATCGATGTGGGCGATCTGGATTTCATTGATATCGGTCGTCCAATGGGCATTACAGAGGTGATCCCCGTCACGATAAGATCTTTCATGTTTCCGACAAGCAGGTTGGGATAGGCAAGAGCGACCGATTGCGAAAGCATCCCGCTGCTCTATGGGAGGGAGGTCATATGGAGAGAGATTCCCGCGCAGCGGAAGCCCTTGACCATGTTCTTCCAATGGGGACGATAGCGATGTGAACAGTCGCAGGTGCCCATGGGTCCACAGAGGGACTTGAAGGGGCCTTCTTCAGTGGGCACCTCCGTAGAGGTCCATTCCCATATGTCTCCACCTTTCTGTAGCTTACCTGCCTCACAGACACCCCGCCACTCTTCCACTGTGGGGAGGCGCTTTCCTCCCGCCCACTGACAGTATGCCACTGCATCATGCCAGGTCACCAGGACAACCGGTTCATTCTCCATTCCCTCGGGGTAGCGGCCGTTCATCCAATTATCTGGGGTTTGATGTCCGGTATCTCGGACGAACTTCATGTACTCCCGGTGAGTCACCTCATGGGGGTCAAGAGATGCATCAGATGAAACAAATAGAAAGGATAGAAAGATAGCCGCGAGATAGTACGAGGGAATTTTACGCTTGTGTCCTGTCACACCTAGCAGAGCCTCCTCCCACGATCCGATGTTTCTACCACGGAATCGGCGACGTGCCAAGACAAGACGTGTTGTGGTAGTCGCAAGGGTATAATATAAAAACACGGACCATTTACTCATCTAACACAGAAAGAGAGGAAACATTATGTTCCTGAAGGTTCTATATTTAACCCTCCTCGTCTTCTTGTCCAGCAGTTTTCCCGTATACCCCTGACGCTCGAGGAGATCCTCACCCTCAAAAATGCTGGTGTAACCGACAAGACAATTCAGATGATCCTTCAGCAGGAACATAAAGAGATATTCATTGCTGAACGTCTGGGTATCTGGACAACCAGGGACGGCAGGACAATCCGCTCCACGCCGCTCAGCTCCCGCGAGTGTCAGCAGGACCATTACCCGACAGTCGTCCATCCCCATATCAAGCTCAGCCATCCCAAGAACCTAAATCATTAAAAATAGACATAAGGTCCTCCATTCTATGACTGCAAGGGCAGAAATAGATTCGGACTCGAACAATACAGGTCAAAACAGGATAAAACAACAACGGAGGAGTCACGGTAATGGCAAGAATGAATTCTAGAGCGATGCGGGCATGGACGACCCTGGAGATCGTCACGGAGGTGTACAAGAGGAAAATGTTCAATCTGGGAAGCGCCGTGACGATCTCCATACGGTCCAGCAAAGAAGAGGAGACCCCCCAGCCTGCCCTGAATGTGGGAGTCGGCGGCGAAGTGTTGGGCGGTATGCTGGCACCCATCGAAGTCGGCAAAAGGCGGGTCGATCTT
>JACZXR010000511.1 GCA_022571535.1 Deltaproteobacteria bacterium
CACACCATGCCCCCGGGTTCGGAGAAAGCTCGATTGTTCCAGGCAGAGGCGCCTTTCGTCTCGCACCGAGCGCCGCTCGGGTCGTCTACGAATATTACAACTTCGTTACGAGTCTTGAGTCTCGAGTCCCAAGCCTCGATACCCCCTACGTCAAACCCGAAACGCGAAACCCGAAACTCAAAGAGGGGATAAAAATCTTAAAATCCGAACGCATCAGATTGTTGTTAGAGGATACAGACAAAATAGATGCGGGACGTCTGACTCGAGAGGACGTCCTTCACCCGGAAGGATACGTTTTGATCTCCATGGCCATCGACGGGAAAAGGACACAGGACGAGCCTTACTGGTTAAGCCTCATCCGCCTTCTCCGTGACGCTCCTCTTGAAGAGGTCCTGAGAGATAAGGAGATACAACGGCGCTGCCAGCAGATCCTCGGTCAGCAGGAGGAGCTCAGAGCAATACTTCTGAATCGCACAACTCTAGATGAAAACGTCATTTTGGTTGATCTGCGCGGGATCAGGGACATCACGGACGTCAACCGTTTTCTGGTGTTCACCCTTTTTCCTACAGGAAATATTTCCCTGAAAATTGCCGATGACATGCAGAGGGCCGACGTGACCGCGATTTCGGTTGGCTACAATATTTTCAACACGACCTCCAATGTCAACGTGGGGGCCTTGTTGCAAAAGTTCGGCGGCGGAGGGCACAAGGTCGTCGGTTCCTGCCGGGTGCCCAACGATCAGGCCAAACAGGCTATAAAAGAGATCCTGAAGGCTATAAAAGAGAAAAACAGATAGGAATAGAGACAGAGAGAGAGTACAGAAGTGAAAACCGTGAAGATCAGGGAGGCCCTGGGGGAGCTCAGGGAGATCAGCGAAGAGATCCGTTACAAAAGCTGCCTGGAGGGCAAAGGTTTCAGTGTGGGCCTGATCTCGTTCAGGCCCGGAGGAGATTCGGATACGAAGCAGATCAACCATGAGGACAAGGACGTGGTCTGTCACGTGCTAGAAGGACACGGGCGATTACGCCTTAGCGACCGAACTATCGACTTGGAGCCCGGAACACTTTGCCACATTCCCAAAGGCACCCCTCACGACTTTGCGGCCGGGAAAGAGGAAGATCTGATCCTCCTCTACTCGCTCATTACCACGGGATAACAGAAGGGAGACCGATGGTGGATCTGCAATTTCCGTCTTCTCTGGATGAGACATGCGAACTGATGAGTAGTTCATCCGGGGAGGGACGGATCATTGCAGGGGGAGTGGCTTTAATGATCCTAATCCACCACCAGCTTTATTTTCCCACCCGTCTTATAAGCATCAAGCGGATACCCGATCTGGATCAAATCCGGTTCGATAAAGGCAAGGGCCTGAGCATCGGTGCCTTGGTCACGCATCACCAAGTAGAGAGTTCCCCACTCGTCCTGAAGAACTATCCCGCTCTAGCCGAGTGCATTCATCATGTGGGCAACCTGCGCGTGCGCAACATGGGGACCCTTATGGGAGACCTGTGTCAGGCAGACAACCACTCCGATCCTACTCCCCTCCTGGGCGTCCTCGGGGCAAGTGTCAGGGCACGGAGCATCCGGGGCGAGAGAATCATCCCCATCGAGCAATTTCACAGAGGCATCTACGAGACCGACCTGAAGGAAGATGAAATAGCCACAGAAATCACGATCCCCCCCCCTCACCCAGGGACACGCACGCGCTACCTACGCTTCTCTGGCAACTCGCCGATTGACTGGCCGTCCCTCGTAGTAGCAGGTTCTTTGACCCTGGAGGACGGGCAGTGCCGGGAGCTAAGAATTTCTGTGGGGTGTTTAACGGAAATTCCTGTCAGCCTGAAGCAGCAAGCAGAAACCCTTAAAGGAAAAAGTCTGACCCCGAGCAAAGTAAAAAAGTTCGCCCAATCCTGCGCATCCGAAATGGACCTCACCTCAGACACACAAGGCTCCGCCTGGTACAAAAAGAGACTGGTGGAAGTCTACATACGAAGGACCGTGGAACAGCTGCTTCGATCAAAAGGTTAGGAGAAGGATGGAATTCCAGACGATAGGCCAGTCCATATGGCGAATCGACGGTGAAAAAAAGACCCGTGGTGAGGCGCTTTACACCATCGACCTGAAGCGGGAGGGGATGCTCCATGCACGCATTCTGCGCAGTCCTCTTCCCCACGCTAAACTCATCAAGGTAGAGACCTCCGCAGCAGCCAATCTCCCCGGAGTCCTCGCAGTTATCAGTCGTGACGATTTCCCTCAAGGCGGACCTTTGAGCCCACACTTCGGCCGCATGAAAGACAAAACTGTGGTCGCCATAGACAAGGTCCGCCATGTGGGCGATGTCGTTGCGGTGGTTGCTGCCGTGGATCTTGAGACAGCGGACGAGGCCCTTCGCCTCATTGAGGTGGAATATGAAGAGCTGCCGCTTGTTTCCGACCCCCTAGAGGCAATCAAGGATGGCGCGCCGCAGCTCTTTGATCATCTCCCAGAGATTAAGAACAACATCTGCAACCACACCACCCTCAGCCAAGGTGATATAGAAAAAGGGTTTCAAGAATCTGACATCATCCTGGAAGACACTTTTACCACACCGGTCGCTC
>JACZXR010000512.1 GCA_022571535.1 Deltaproteobacteria bacterium
TCCTCCATAGGCTGCCAGCCATACCTCTCCACCAATGCCTTAAGGATGACCTCCACACCGCCCTGGCCAGAGTAGCGAATCGCCCTGCCACTGCTGCGCTCGATCCCTACTTTTTCATACTCGGTCCCGACGCGCCACTGCTCACGAGGCTTTCCCCAAGAGTGAAACAATTGCTCCAGCTCTTCCTGTTTAACTATGACGGACATGGGCACGGAGGTTCTGACTATAGGGTGGGGTGATAATGCCTTTCTCGGTAATGATGGCCGAGATCAATTCATGGTGGGTGATATCAAAGGCAGGGTTGAGGACTCGTATTCCGCGCGGCGCTATGGGGTAACCGAAAAAATGCGTGACTTCCCTTACGTCTCTTTCCTCAATCGGGATTCCATCACCCGTGGGGCACTTCGGGTCAATGGTGGAGGTGGGACAGGCCACATAAAAGGGAATTTTATGCTTGCGGGCCAACACCGCGATCATGTAAGTACCGATCTTGTTGGCCACATCACCATTCGCAGCGACTCGATCGCATCCCACGATTACCGCGTCGAGACTGTTCCGCTGCATGACATATCCCACCATGTTGTCTGTAATCAGGGTTACCGGAATCTTGTCCTTTTTGAGCTCCCATGCTGTGAGCCGTGCCCCCTGAAGATAGGGGCGTGTTTCGTTGACCAGGACATCAACCTGCTTGCCCGACTCCTTCATGGCTCGAATCACACCCAGGGCCGTCCCATAACCAGCGGTGGCCAAGGCCCCCGCATTACACGTGGTCAGGATGTGAGAACCGTTCTTGAGCAACTTGGCGCCAAATTTCCCCAAAAGCCGGTTAGTGGCTATATCCTCCTCAAAGATCCTTTGGGCCTCCTCTTTCAGGTGCCGCTTCACGGAGTCAACCCCCTGGCTCCTTTTTTCAGCGTAAACCCTGCGCATGCGCTCCAACGCCCAGTAGAGGTTGACCGCGGTGGGGCGCGTTTTGGCAAAGACTGTAAAGGTCCTCTCGACCTCTCGATCAAAATTTTTGCCCTTAACCCAGTGGGCCCCGAGCGCAACTCCCATAGCCGCCGCAACACCGATGGCCGGTGCACCGCGAATGACCATTTCCCGAATGGCCAGTGCCAACTTTGTGTAGTCTCGATAAGAGCGGTATACTTCCTTATCTGGAAGGAGCCGCTGGTCCAGCAGGATCACTCTGTTGTTTTTCCACTTGATGGTATTAATGGCCATTCGTATGTTTCCTATTTGAGGCCGCCTAGTATATTAAGGGGAGGTGGGAAACGTCAAGGGCTGGGCAGCGGCACCGACTGATACAGACGGAAAAGGAACGGACGCCATCGTCCAGAACCCACAAGAGAACCTAGGAGAAGCCAGTGCTTCGGATCGGACTGAAATTAGCGGGAAGGTAATGATAGATCTATACAGCGCTGCGGGTTATCTCACCGGCCTATACTTTATCAAGCCCGACATCGATGCGTCCACTCTGATCCGCACAGCATTCCTCATCCACTTCCTAGATGCCATTCTGTGTCGGCTTATCGCAAGCCATAGCGGCCGCAACAAAAACCTCTGGACGGTAGCCGGCCTCCTCTTGGGAATCTGGGCCCTCGGACCTCTCTTCCTATTTGCCGGTAAATTCCGAAAGAGGCAAGGAGCGTGAGCTAAAGTCTTGAAGAGCTAATGTGAGACGATGGTTATAGGTGTAGGCATTGATATGATCGAGGTGGCGCGGATTCAGCGCAGCCTAGAGGACACCAAAATCGGGCAGAGGTTCCGTGAGCGGGTCTATACGGAAAGAGAGATAGCACACTGCGAAAAGGGGAGACGCAGGTACGAGAGTTATGCCGGCCGTTTCGCCGCCAAGGAGGCTGCCATGAAGGCCCTGGGCCAGGGGTGGGGGGCCAAGATCGGCTGGCTGGACGTTGAGGTGGTATCCCTCGCGAGCGGGGAGCCCCTGGTTTATCTTCACAACAAGGCCTCATCACTGGCCCAGGAACTTGGAGTCCAGCACATCTCTGTTTCCATCACGCACACAAAGCTCTATGCTATAGCCACTCTCATCGCCGAAGGAGAGAAGGTGAAGAAAGATTGATTACCAGGATACCCCGCGGCAAGCCGCGGGGTATCCTGGTAACCTGATTTCACTTTGTGTCCTTCGTGCTCTTCGTGGTGATATTTCTCTCTTGGTGAAACAGATAAGAGACTGCAACCGGTTTCACTGGCCTGCTAAACCGTCAGCTCCTGTGACATGTGATAGTATTTGTCTACCACGAAGATCACAAAGAATTTACAATCAAAATACATCGGCCCCTGCGTTTGAAACCCCGTGGTTGATATAATTTGATTGAATCCCTATCCAAAAAAAAGATCTGGCAGAATCGAAGAGATCGCCCTTGACACCTGGACCCGACGCAATGGAAGGGGTCAGCTCCGAAGGCGGTCCGGAGTTTGGGCAGGGGCGCTTATCAGGGACCTCTAGCAGGGTGCGGAAAAACGATTTTTCATGCTTCGACGGGCTCACATGAACGAAAAATCTGCAATGTTTTCAACAACTGCCCCGTTCGCCCTGAGCTTGTCGAAGGGTAAACGGGGAGTTTTTC
>JACZXR010000513.1 GCA_022571535.1 Deltaproteobacteria bacterium
CGCACCAACAGCTTATCTTCTCCAGAGCCCACTGTAGAACTTTACAGGGTGAGGAACGCTCTGGTTCTTCCAAAGGTGCGAACCGACACAGCTCTTTCGATCGTGGGCGTTTCCGTGCTTGATCAAATATATGCTTTGTCCCATAACAGATCTAAGAAATCCTTGTAGGGCAGGATGTCTATGTTGCCTACTTTCCTTCTGCGCGGTTCCATGCTAACGCATAGGTATCGTTTCAGTTTCCGCTCCTCTGCCAGCATACGCAGCGATTTAATGTCATTTGGAGAGATGTTCTTCTTCGCTTTCACTGCTAACGCAGTATGGTCACCAATGATAACATCAACCTCGAACCCTGAAGTGGAACGCCAATAGCTCAGCGGTTCGCCGGATATATAGTCGCTGAAACTGTTCAATTCATGCATCAGGTAGGTCTCCAACGCCTCACCGAATTCCGGCGTTCCGGCCCTGAACTCCCGCCCTTGCAACGCAGCCACCACACCTACGTCAAAGAAGTAGAATTTCGAAGAAACCAGTGCTTTCCTTTTCTTTGATTTCCTCCAGGCAGGCAACTCATAGAGAAGAAGGGTGTCTTTGAGGATTTCAAAATACTCATAAACAGTTGTTCTGGCCACCTGAGCATCGTTAGCAACGTTCGTAAAGTTGACTCTAGTGGCATTGCATAGTGCGGCGACGCGAAGGAATCTGCTAAATGCTGGTATATTGCGCGTCGCCCCTTCAGCAAGAATTTCCTGTTGCAGATAGGATCCGGCATAGGCTTGCAGGTCGGCACGTGGATCGTCTGAAAAGTAGATTGAGGGGATCGTGCCACGCTCTATTGCCAAGAATAGATCAAAGTGTTCGTTCAACTCTTTGTATGTTAATGGGTGCAAATATCTGGTTCGCGCTCGGCCTCCCAGCAGATTGATTCCTCCTCGTCTCAGTTTACGCGCACTTGATCCGGTCAGTAAGAAACGAATCCCGCGTGTTTCGATAAGACGATGAACTTCATTGAGAAGCTCCGGAAGTCTTTGAATTTCATCGATTGCGACAATGCGGTCTTGGGGCTGCAATTCTTCAGCAATTCGTCCCGGAGCGCGACTCAAAGACAAAAATGTCTCTGAGTCGAGAAGATCATAGACGCGCACGTTCTTCAGCGTGTGGCGAATCAAAAACGTTTTCCCTGTCTGGCGGGGTCCGAGCAGAAAATGCGATTTTTTCTTTAACAGGACATTTAAATCGACCAGGCGCTCAATGTATGGGATGTTTTCACTCATTGCAGTCTAATGACATTGTTGTCGTCATATAGGATGACATATGACGATATAGCTGTCAACGATATCTTTCATAGAGCGAGGGATTTGTCACAGACCCAACCAGACAAGCCCTTGAAGGGCATTGTCAAGTTAAGGACCGCCGAGCGGTCTTGGGCCGGAAGGCAGCCTAGTCCCTCCTTTTTCAAGGCGCACACGTCGCCTCTCTCCAGTCAGCGAACGCTCGGTCCCGGAGGAGTCGATGGTGAACTGCTTTGAGGCGGTGCCGACCGACTCGAAACAGGTTCTGGATCGGACCGTGAACTGAGAGAAAACGCTGAGTCTGTGCCATTGATTTGAACCTTCGCATTTGCCGCTCTTGTTCACGAGTGTGCTGATGGGAGACTTCTGCCCGATTGTTTTCGTATTGGCCTGTTCGATGGACCACGGAAGGGAAGATGTCCCTATGTGCAGCCGGATAACTCCGAAGCTTGTCGGTGATCAGTTGCCAGGGTGCTTGTCCTTGCTGTTTCAAGGCCTTACGAAAGAAGCGTTTAGCGGCTCGCCAATCTCTACGCTTGGTAACCAGAATATCGATCACGTCTCCATCCTGATCGACGGCCCGCCAAAGATAGAGGCGCTGACCTTGGATGGTGATGAAGAGTTCATCGACGTGCCAGATGTCGCCGAGTCTTCCTTGTTTCCGACGCAGAGTTCGGGAGTAGGACGGTCCGAATTTCTGACACCAGTATCGGATCGCTTCGTAGGAGACAAGGATTCCTCGCTCCGCAAGCAAGTCTTCTACGTCTCGAAAGCTCAGGGTGAACCGATGGTACAACCAAACAGCGTGACTGATGATGTCAGGTCGAAAGCGATGTCCTCGATAAAGTGACTCCATCCGTCAATTGTGCCTGACTCTGCCTTAACTTGACAAAGCGAACTCATCTGCCGGCTGGCATAGACCTAGCAGGAGCAGGTGAGCCTCGCAGTAAACCTTCCGTGCTTAAATCTTCATCGATATCCAGCCAGTTAACCCCATAGCCACCACCGCATATCTGCCAATTTGCTCGCTGTTCGACTGTAGCGTGTAATAGCTTGGGGTACCATACCAGCGGGACCGTAATTGTGCGCCCGTCAACAAGGTCCACACTTAAAGTATCTTCCGTGAAGTGGACGTCTTTGACGCGCTCACCCGCTCTAATCTCCGAAGTACTCATACCATCCTTCCAGAAGCTTTTCTTCGTGCTCTACTAATACTCGTTCTATAGACAGCAGCTCGTTGGCGTTGAAGCCAAGATTGCGAGCTAGGGCTACAGGCCCGAGCCAAAACTTGGCGGAGCAGTC
>JACZXR010000514.1 GCA_022571535.1 Deltaproteobacteria bacterium
AACCACCGTTTTGCCATCGGCCGATATCAGTTGTCCCACTGCAAGCGGATTATCGAGTGTTCGCTCGCGACCAAGCTGCATTTGCCGCGGTGAAGCACTCGACCGCGGCAATAGCGCCTCGGGTAAGCCAAACAGATTGAGTCCGGAGAGAATCAGATTGCAGAGGCAGTCCTCTCGTCGCCTATCGCGTTACGCTATGTCCTGGAGCTCGAAGATAAAATCAAGAGAGAAGAGCTTCACGTGCAGGATGTGCTTGGGGATACGGGCGAGGATGAGGACTCCTTGGGGATGTCCACCGGTAAAACCAGCGATATATCGACCCATAAGTACTTTCTCAGGGAGATCGGAAAACTCCGGCGTCACAGCCGTGATTTCGGTGTCATGGAGCGGGAGCTAGGAAGAAATAAAATCTCCCTCCGCCGTAAGGTTCGTCTCGAAAAAAACCTTTCAGCAAAAAAACGACGAATATTCCAGATCCTGAGCAACCTCGGCCTTTCAGAATCCCGGATCCATGAGATCGCCGAAAAGCTCAATAAATTCCATGCTCGCTTGACTAAATTGGAGCAGAAAATCCAAGCCTGTGCCAGGGGGAAAAAGGAGAAAAAGCGGAAAACGGTTCTTTCCGAGGTCCGGGCCATGGAACGCGAAATGGAGATGCCAAAGTCTGAACTCAATCAGCGGGTGCAGTCCATACTCGATGGAGGGATGAAAGCCAACCTTGGCAGGAAGGCTCTTACGGAGGCTAATCTGCGTTTGGTAGTCAGTGTCGCGAAGAAGTACTCTAGCAGTGGTCTTCAGTTTTTAGATCACGTCCAGGAAGGAAACATTGGTCTCATGAGGGCGGTGGAGAAGTTTGATTATCGGCTGGGGTTTCGATTTTCCACTTATGCGAGTTGGTGGATTCGCCAGGCCATTAGAAGGGACATCTACAATTCGGCGCGTACGATTCGCATTCCGGTCCATGTCACTGAACAGAGGAGCAAGTTGACCCGCACATTTCGAGATCTTATTCGAAGGCTAGGGCGGGAACCTCTCCCCGAGGAAATCGCCTCCGAGATGGATCTACCTTTGAAAGATATCCGCAGGATTATAAGAATAGAGGGGCAATCAGTTTCTCTTGATTCCCCCATTGGGGATGAGGGAGAAAGCTGCCTGGCCGATTTTGTCGAGGACCAACATATTCCCAAGCCTCTGGAAGAGGCGATGGAAGCAAATCTGGGCGTCCAGATGAAAAAGGCCCTTGCGATCTTATCGCCGAGGCAAGAGGCCGTGCTCCGTTTGCGCTTTGGCGTCGGTGAGCTACGTGATCACACCCTCAAAGAATTGGCGGATAAGTTTTCGTTGACTCGCGAGAGGATCCGCCAGATAGAGGAAAAAGCGCTTCGAAAACTTCGGTCTCCTGTTGTTCCACTAAAACGCCGAACGAGCGAAGATGTCGGGAAAGAGTCGGAGGGAGACTCCGCTAGTTGAAGTTGGCCCCGAACCGAAAAAAGGCTATGCCTTTGGTGAGGCGTGACGGTGAATACAATTACCGATCAGGGTTCAGGATTTTGGAATTAAACCGTGTATGCCCATGAAGGGCTTTTGAATCACAAGAAGGAGGTAGGAAGATGGCAGACAACGTACTGACCAATATCGATGAACATGTCAAGAAGAATACCGTGGTTCTTTACATGAAAGGGACACCCAATTCCCCTCAATGTGGCTTTTCGGCCCACACAATAGAGATTTTGAGATCCTATGGCTATCCGTTCGAGACCGTGGACGTCCTGGCCGACCCGGCCGTCCGGGATGGGATCAAGCAGTATTCCAATTGGCCTACCATTCCCCAGGTTTATATCAATGGAAAATTCGTCGGAGGCTGTGACATCGTTCACGAACTGCATGAGCAGGGGGAACTTTCCTCCCTGCTGAAGACCGCCTTTGAGAAGTGAGCATTTTCTCTAAAGCCTTCTGCCATATGTAGCAAGCCTTCCCTGGAGGTAGAGATATCTTTGAGAGGGGAGAGCATGTATGAAAAACCGTGACGTTGAAGCGGCGTGGAGTTATCATAACGGAACCAAGCATTCAAACCAGAGCATCCGGACAAACCCACACTACATGGACTGGGAGAACCAACCGCTCCCCTTCAAGATCTATTCCAAGCTTGAACCGATTCCGTTGACCAACCGCCACTCGCCTTCCGGTGTGGCAGCGCTTTCGGCCATTGCAGGTACTGGCGCCCAATCGGAGGGCCTATTTGTTCCAGACGAAGATACGCTGGCAGAACTCCTGCGCCTTTCCGGAGGCATTACGAAGCGGAGGACCCACGCGGGAGGGGAGGTTTTCTTTCGCGCTGCGGCCTGTACCGGGGCGCTCTACCACATTGACCTCTACCTCGTTTGTGGTGAGTTGCCCGATTTGAAGCCAGGTGTCTATCACTTCGGACCTCATGACTTTGCCCTGAGGAGGCTCCGAGATGGAGATTATCGGGCGGTGATAGTGAGCGCCACTGGCCGAGAGCCTGCTGTGGCTAGCGCGCCAGTCATTGTTATTTCTGTATCGACTTACTGGCGCAACGCTTGGAAATATCAGGCCCGGACCTATC
>JACZXR010000515.1 GCA_022571535.1 Deltaproteobacteria bacterium
TGTTGCGGCCTGATGTGCATTAGTGAGGATTTTTGGGACTGATTAATTTCGGATCGGGGCTAAGAACCGATGTTTTTTCAAGGACTGAAGGCCATTATCAATTAAAGAGGCTATGGAGATCCCTGAGCGTCATATGGAATGCGGTTCAGGGTCGAAACCATTGAGCACAATCATCCCCAAGATCAGAGGGAGATCTGTTCTAATATCACCAAAGGATCCAACCAGCTCTCCACGGTTAACGGCGATTCTGCGAGACATCTACATTTTCTCCCAGGCAATGAGGAACACTCCCAGGACCACAAGGACCGTTGCGGTCACCTTTCGTGGGGTGATCGGGTCCTCTTCCCGGAGCAAAAAATACGCGAACAACGGCGTAAAGAGAGACGCGCAGCTTGCGAGCGGTGTCACGACGGAGACCCGCTCGAGATTTAAAGCGGTAAACATCGAGAAATAGGAGAGGAAGTTTAGAAAACCCGAAAAGAAAAACCATCCAAGTCCGCTTCGGTCGGCCCCGGCCAGGCCTTTGGTCCCTGATGTGGAAAAGTAGAGGGTTCCCGCCGTGATAGCCGAGGTTGTCGAGACGATGGTCGCACCCATCACAGGGGATGCGGTAATGAGCAGGCCGAATCGAATCAGGTTATCTCGCATGGCAAAAAGCAAACCGCCTGTCAGGGGAAGGAGCAGATCAATAGTACGCCAGGTCTTTGTCTCCCCTCGCCAACAAAGGGAGATCACTCCTAATACAATGAAGAAGGCACCCAGGAGATTGGTCAAACCGGGGCGTTCTCTTAAAAAGACAAACGCAATCAGGATGGCAAAAAGTGGCGTCGCACTCATCATCATTGAGGAGATCGAGGCGCCCAACCTCACCACCCCCTTGAAGATTAACAGACGAGGGAGGCCGGGGACCACGAAACCGACACCTACAAAGATCAGGTTGGCCGGCACCCACAGTTCAGCGGTTCCGAAGAAGAGTCCGAGAAAGATCCAGAGAAAGAGGGCATTGGTAAAGAGATTGACCAGCAGACCGCTAAGGTAGTCCATCTTGAGGAGACCGCGGTGAATGGCTACGGTGGCGGCGGCAAAAAACAATGAGCTGACAAGCCCCAGAAAGACTGCGACCATCGGCAACGGGGATCAGGCCCAACTCTCTAAATCCCTCGGCCAAGCGGAAGACCTGATCACGGTGCCAGGAAAAAGGTTAGCTTGAAGACAGAGAGGCCAGGAAATCAGCCAGGGAGATCCTGGTAAAGTCCTTACGTTTCTTCGGTGCTCAGGGATTGCTCTTTCCTCATTTTGTTTTTGAATATCGAATACCCAAGAGCAGACACGATGATTAGAAAAATAACAATGATGCTAGGTTGGACAAGCCAGCTTGAACCGTAGGCGGCGGTGGAAATCCACAGGTTGTTTTCGGCAATTCCACCCAAGACCAGCCCCAGAATAAAAGGCGGCCTGGGCCATTCGAAGAGAACCATGAAATAACCTAAGCAGCCGAATATAAGGGCAACGATGATATCGCTGAGATTATTGTGCGCCGTAAAAGCGCCTAGGAAAACGAACATGAGAAGAAAAGGGATGAGTAAACCGCCGCGCACAAAGGTGATCCTGGCTATCTGGTTCAAAAAGAGAAAACAGACTCCTGCAGTAATGATGTTGGCAATAACAAGGATCCATACCATTGCAAAAGTGACATCTAAATGTTCTGCCAGCATCTCCGGACCGGGGTTAAGGCCTACGAGAAGGAAGGCTCCTAACAAGATCGCCATCGAAGCGCTACCCGGAATGCCGAAGCCGACTGTGGGGATGAGGTTTCCTCCTTCTTTTGAGTTGTTGGCCGCCCCCGGACCCAACACCCCTTCCACCGCCCCCTTGCCAAAGCGGCTAGGATCCTTGGAACTCTGCACCGCGTGGCCGTAAGCCAACCATTGAGATACAGCACCCCCAAGCCCGGGTAAGGCACCGATGAATACACCGATAAGCCCGCAGCGCATAGTCAGCCAGAAGTGGCGGAAGGTATCCTTGACTCCCTCCATGACTCCTTCAAGCTTCTCGACCTTCCCCTCGACAATACTCGTACCCCTAACCGCCAAGTCTACTATTTCGGGAATGGCAAAGATCCCTATGACCACAGGGATGAGGCTGATACCATCCCACAAATAGAGCATCCCCATGGTGTAACGTAGCGCACCGGTCTGCGGATCCACACCAACCGTGGCTAGCATCAACCCCATGCCCGCAGCAAGCAGCCCTTTCAGCAGGGAGTCTCCGCTGAGAGCGGCGATGAAGGTAATACCGAGAATGGCGAGCATAAAAAGCTCTGGCGATGCGAAAAAGAGGACTAAAGGGCGCATGATGGGAATGGAAATGGCAAGAATTATGGCGCCTTCAATCCCTGCCACCAGGGAGCTCATCAAAGCCGCCCCGAGAGCCCTTCCCGCTTCGCCTTTTTTGGTCATAGGATAGCCGTCCATGATTGTGGCAGCGGCAGTACCCTCGCCGGGGATTCCAAAAAGAATGGACGTGATATCCCCGGTGGTTCCCGTAATGGCATGCATGCCCAGTAGAAAGCAGAACGCCGAGATG
>JACZXR010000516.1 GCA_022571535.1 Deltaproteobacteria bacterium
GGAATGCCGAGAATAGTGGCCGTCTGGTCCCGGACGTTAAAGTGCCCCTGGCTGCTGCACCAAATGGTGACTTTATCGTCGGCGTTCCACAGGACCGTGGCGGATTGGGGCTCGATGTACCCCTGATGGACCCAGGCTGTGCGGAACTCCCTCTCTACTACGACGTCGGCCTCCTGGAAAAGCGTTTTTGCTTCCGGGATGGTGCCCCGGCCGATGGAGCCCAGGAAGAGGGGATGGAAGTTTGGGGCAACGGCATCCCTGCCGGTTGAGGTCATGATCGGCGCATCGAGCGCTTCTGCGAGCGCTACGAGATCCTCCGAGGCCTCCGCCCAAAGGACTCCGCCTCCCGCGAGGAGGAGCGGCCGTTGAGCAGTCTTCAAGAGGGCTGCTGCAGCGGCTACGGCTTCGGGATCTGGAGCAAGTCGTAACCTCTTTCCGCTTTGCTGGTTGGCAGGACGAGGCGATTCAACATCCTCGTTCAGCAAATCGCGTGGTAGGTCTACATGGACCGGACCGGGGACGCCGGAGATAGCCATCTCGTAGGCTTCACGAATGACATCGGCTGTACGTTCGGGCTTGCGCACCTGGACGGACCATTTCACGATGGGGCGGAACAGCGCGACCTGGTCGATCTCCTGCGTCGAGTCGCGGAACATGTCTTTCATCATCGCAGCGCCCGTGATCACGATCACGGGACTCTGAGCCATCATGGCGTTGGCCACACCGGTGACCAGGTTCGTGGCGCCAGGCCCGTTCGTAGCCATGCATACTCCTGGTTTGCCGGTTATTCGGGCGAAGCCGTCAGCCATGAGGGCGGCGGCTTGCTCGTGACGAACCGTTACGAAGCGCAGCTCTTCTCTGCCATACATCCCGTCTAGGATCTCGATCATGCACGAGCCTACCAGCCCGAAGACGTGTCGGACACCAAGCTGAACGAGAGCTTCATCAACCGCGTGTCCTGCCGAAATGGTCGCCATATTTATTCCTCTCTTGAATAGCTGGCTTGCAAGCTTTTAAGGGGAGACTATCTGATACCACAAATAAAAGATCTCAGACGTTAAACAAAAAATGGCTGATATCGCCATCCTTGACGACGTACTCCTTGCCTTCGAGTCTGACCCGTCCCTGCTTCTTCGCAGTTACCATGTTCCCGGCCCGAACCAGGTCCTGAAAGGGAACGACCTCGGCCCGAATAAAGCCTCTCTGTATGTCGGAATGGACGATACCTCCGGCTTCAACGGCGATCGTGCCCTGGCGAATCGTCCAGGCCCTTACTTCATCCTTGCTCACAGTGAGAAAACTGATCAGGCCCAACAAGGCATAAGATGACTTGATAACCCGATCCCTGGCCGGTTCTTGAATCCCCAGAGCTTCCATGAATTCACGGGCATCACTGTCATCTAACTGGGTCAATTCCGCCTCTACCTTTGCACTGAGGGGCACAACAAGGCTCTTTGCGTGGGTGCATTCCAGCGGGGGGGGGTCAGTGATCTTGTCCTCACCGATGTTCAGAACAACCAGGACAGGCTTCATTGAGAGGAACTGATAGCCTCGAAGAAGCTTTTCCTCCTGCGAGGACAGTTCGATATCTCGAATAGGCTTCTCGTCTTCAAGGGCCACTTTGAGTCGACCCAAGAGATCCTGTTCGGCGGCTCTGATATTTCGTTCCTGGCCCGAAAGCTTCCGCAAATCTTTTTCCAGGCGCTCCAGCCTTCGCTCGATAATCATGAGATCTGAGAAAATCAACTCAAGCTCGACTACTCCTAGATCGCGCTGCGGGTTAACCGAGCCCAAAGGATGGGGGATCCTCTCGTCCTCAAAGGCACGGACCACATGGAGCAGAGCGTCCGCAGTTCCGACATAGCCCAGAAGCTCGGCAGATAGGCTATCCTTCCGGCCTTCCTCGGGTCTGAACCCGTTCATCACATCCACGTACTGAACTTCAGCCGCAGTGACCTTGCGCGGTTTATAGATTTGGGCCAGAGCTTCCAGCCTTGAATCCGGAACCTTTACCCAAGCCAGGTTTGGCTCAAGTCGTCCGGAACTGAACGCAGTCGTCTCTGCCGTTCTCCGTGTTAAAGCATTGAAGACAGTCGTCTTTCCACTGTTAGAGAGTCCAATTATAGCGATTTTCATAGTTCACTCGCACCACACTGCAAAACAGAAGTATAGCGGTTTTGGGTCAACTTGTTCAACTAAACCCTGTTGTTGCAGAACGTGAGGAGATGATTCAATTTAAACCCCGCCTCTTGAGGCGGGCACAAAGCCGATGGGGTTTCCAAAGGGGAGAAGCGGTAGCTCTCCCCTTTGGTCGAACACGGGGATCCAAACCCCGTGTTCGATATAACTTGATTTTGTAATTTGGCTCCCTGACCCCCCCCCCTATAAATAAGTTGCGTTTTTTGCTTGACAGGGGGATTTATATTGGATAGTTACGCGTAAGGTCAAGCCCTCGAGAGATTGCAGGGGTGGGGGGATATTTTTGCTTGACAGGTTTTTTTAAATCGTGTAGTTTTTTGGTCATTGGAGTTTGAGTATTAATAGGCAGCAAAGGAGGGGACAATGAAGGAAAGTCTAAGCAAGATGCT
>JACZXR010000517.1 GCA_022571535.1 Deltaproteobacteria bacterium
CCCAAGGCCTTACTCCACGGGGCAAAGGACGCCAAGGAGGGGGAACGTAAAAGTTTTCTTTGAGGTCCCTTCGGCTTTGCTCAGGACAGGCTTGGCGCGATGAGGAGAAGATCGGATAAACGATGACTCGCGCAAAGGCGCAAAGGACGCCAAGGAGTGACTGAGAACGAAATCGGAAAACTCGTCGTTGACTCAGCGGTAACTGTCCATCGCGAGTCATCGCTTAGCCATTAGGCTGGTGGGGTTTGTTAAAACCAAGGCGGGCAAATGAGGCGTGGCTATCATGATGGGTATATGTTTCCCATCTCCACGATCCACCACTTTCCCCTGATTCGGCCCAGAGTGCAGCTTATCTCCCATCCTTCGTGAAGCATGTCCGTTGCCGGAACCGGTACTGAAATAGGTCCAAACCTTTCAGTTCCATAGGACTCCTCTAGCCACAGCTTGCCCGGCTCGATTCTGGAAACAACAAAATGGTCGAACTCAATGTAATCTTCATCATCGAGTCGGCTAGGATGCACAGCAAGCCTTTGTGTTGACAGGGAGATTATCCGCGCCGCTCGCTCCGCCTTTGGTAGATCCCTTGAAGCTCTTCCACCCTCTTGTGCGGCTTCTTTGGCTTCCTCACCCGAGACGTAGCCCTTCTCTGCCAGCCGCTGAGAAAGCTTCTTGGTAACAGTACCCGCCGCTCGTTTAAGATCCTCTCCGCTTATGACTTTCCTGATCATAAAATAGCCCAGAAACTCACCCACGCTGCCAAGGATCTTATCCGGCCCGAAGATCTGGCAGAACTCGCGGTGCTCGCTCCCTTCGGCATTGAAGTATTTATCAAATAGAGCTTCCTCTGCCTTGGTAAGGGATTGATAGGCGTAGCTGTTCATGGAGTTCTTAAATAACCCAACGACGTTTTCATATTGCCTGAAGGTCTTTGGCTTGAGGCGCTTTTGCTGGTCAGTCAGGAACTCATCGAGAACCTGTTCGATGGTGACTTCGGCAACCCGAGGAAGGTCGACAATCTTCTTCGCCATTTTACCTCTTGAGGTAATTATCCTAAACGGGATCGATTGGCAAAAAGAAAAAAGGCAAGCCCTTGGCCTGCCTTAGGTAAAAGAAAAGAACCAGGAAACTAGAGAGGGGCTGCTAACAGCATCCCCGCAAACCGTTCCTTCTCGATCCCCTGCAGTGGGGCGTGCTTCTAGGGTGGATCGATGTCTGTGGTCAAGCCTTCCGGTACTTGCCTCTCCCAATCCTTTTCGTTTTGCCTTCTTTCAACCACCGCACCACAACTTGACGGAGGTAAGAATTCGGTTTTCCCCTGGCCCCGCTTTTCTTAGCTAGGTCACCAATCGTGAAAGAACCAGGAAGTCCTTTGAGGACGGAGTTCCAGTCCACTGTCCTGCCTTTCCTGGCTCTTCTTCTTGGTGCGCGCCTCCTCGCTCTGTTGTCTGAGAGAAGTTCGTAGACTCTCTCGTACTTTTTTAGCTCATTCTTCAAAGAGGCAAGTTCAGAGTTCTTTTGAGCAATACTTTTCGTGATTTGGCTGATCTCTTGCCTCACCGAGCTGATTAAGTTGGCCGCCATGCAATCCTCCTAAGTAGTTTGTCATCCCCGTCTAGCATCATTCCCTGGTGAATGGCAACCATGTTGCACCTGTTTTTCGGGGAATCTTAATAGCGGAAGGCGTGGTAACCGATTTCACGTTTCGGGACCCAGTCCTGGTTATCCAGGTCGTGCGGTCGGGGTCAAAGAGGATCGCTTTCCTAGGATGATTTTCCAAGGCAGCCTGTACCCGCACCTCAAGCAACCAGCCTGAATCGGGATCTCCTCCATCTACTCCGGGGGCTCCGGGATTACAACAAGGGAATAGGAATTTTAAAGGGCCTTTTTGGCTGGACAAAAAAGTAGCAAAGGGGCAGCGGGGTGTCAATCACGCCAGGGAATAACGCACCCGTCTACTGCGGCCCATACCGGTTAGGGGTTATCAGCGCCCCCTGGTCAAACCGTACGTGCAGTTTTCCCGCCTACGGCTTTCCGCCCCCCTTCCTCACACCGCCTGCTCCTCGAATTCGGAATACGCTCTTCCTGACGCAGCTCCTTTTTGATGTTGGGAGATGGTTGTTTCGAAAATGATCACTGTACCCTGACAGAATCACTTCGTCATCGTTTACCACCTCGGCTTTTTTCCCCTAAGGGTGGTACCCCTGTGGGTGGTTCATTCTGTGGCAATTCCGTACCCTTCGACTGCTCCAGCGTGGTTGCAAACGCATTGATATCGCCGCCGCTGATCCCGATTTCTCGTAGCAGGGCATCTACCAGAGGAGCTTGGCCACGGTAACGCAGTGCACTATTCACCACCTGGTCAGCAAGATTTCCACTCCCAACCGTAGCGTCTGTGCTACTGGCTGCGCTACTCCCGACCCCTAGACCCTCCACATGGACAATCTTTATCCCCTCGATTCGTTCCATCGGTTTGACGCTTTCACGAATAATGTCTGGGAGGTGTGTGATAAGCGCCATCTTAATCTGCATGGCAATCTGTTCAAGTGAGAGGATGTTGCTCGCGTCATGCAGCGCACGCTTCCCTT
>JACZXR010000055.1 GCA_022571535.1 Deltaproteobacteria bacterium
AGCGGAGGTGCTGGCTGATATAGATAAGAGGCTTGAGAGTGGGGGCAAAAACCTCAATGATTTACCACCTCCCCCAAAAGTACCGTCCAAGCTATTCGCCCCACGGCCGTCTAAAAGCAAAAAGAAAAGGTCGGCTGCCCTGGCAAGAGAGAGGAAGGGCCAAACTGGAGGCACCATCTCTCCCTCCACTAGCAAGCTCTTGGATTCCATCGATAAGGGGCTGGCGAGAAAGGGGATTGAGTCGTCCCAACTAGAACTTCCAGCCGCACAGCCAGAGGGTAATCGGGAGAGAGCCACTCGCCCGCAGAACCAGGAAAAAGTTGAGCTCTCCCCAAGGCTCTCCACGGAGAAAAATCCCCTTCTTGATGCCGGAGACTACCAACTGAAAGAGAAACCCGGAGAAGCCGGGAAGCCTGGGAAGCGCGAAGGCTCGGACGCCTCCAAGCAGGCCGGAGTGCGGGCATCCGAGCCCCTCAAAGAGCTGCCCAAAGGTGTGGTTAAAGGCCCTCCGACCCGTCTGCCAAAGGAGAGGCCTGCTGAGATAACGTCAGCCGACAAAAAGTCGGAGGATGAAGATAAAGGCGCGCTTGATCAGATTAAAGATGACCTGAAAAGTCTAGGCAGTATACTCAATCCCTTCAGCTGGTAAGAGTCAGTGAACAGTAAGCGGTAAATAGTCCAGCCTCCCTCTTTTTCTTTTCACTGTTCACTCTTTTTAAAAACGCGACCGTTGGTCAAACGCGATCGGCTAAATCCCCAGTTCCACGTGGCTGCCAGTTTGCGCTCCTTCACAGCAGCGTAGAGCACGGGTATTAAAATCAACGTAATCAGCGTCGAGGTGGCAAGACCCCCGATCACAACCCGCGCCAGCGGGGCCTGGACCTCGCCACCATCCCCTATACCGACAGCCAAAGGTATCATAGCAAGCATCGTTGTGAGCGAAGTCATCAGGATCGGGCGCAGGCGAGCCCTTCCGCCCTGAATGACTGCCTCTCGTATCGATAAGGCATCTTCTCGCACCTTCAGGTTGATATAATCAACCAGGACAATGGCATTGTTCACCACGATCCCCGCCAGCATCATTATGCCGATAAAAGAGTTCACATTCAGAGTCGTTCCCGTCAGCACCAGGGCAAGCAGGACCCCGATCGTGGCAAAAGGGACGGAAAACATGATGATCAGAGGATCGAGAAAACTCTCAAACTGAGCTGCCATGACCATGTAGACCAGCACCAGCGCAAGCAAGAGACCCCAGCTAAGCTCGTTGAAGGCTTCCTTCTGCGCCTGGTAATCTCCTCCAAAGAGAACCGCAAAATCGCTGGGAATCTGGATCTCCCTCAGGGACGCCTGAAGGTCTCTTACTGCACCACCCATATCCCGTCCTGTAACCTCGCCTGAGATGGTAATGATCCTTTCCTGATCCAGGCGATGGATCTCCATCGGCGCCCTTCTCTCCTCCAACCGGACCAGGCTCTTTAGAGGCACCGGCCTTCCCGAGGCAGTGGCCACGGTGAGATCCAAAAGCCCGCTCAAGGCACTCCGGTCCTTCTTCGCCAGGCGAACCAAAACGATAAACTCATCTCCTCCCTCCCGGTAGAGTGTGGCCCGAGTCCCTCCGATACTCGTCTGTACGGCCTGGGCAAGAGTAGAAACGGGGACACCTAAATTTGCCGCACCCTCTCTGTCAATATTAAGGACGACTTCGGGCTGCCCTCCCTGGCGGTTGATTCGTACGCCGACTATCCCGTCAACCTGCTCCATCCTGGTTTTGATCTCCTGGGCCAATATTTGCCCCTTTTCCAGGTCGTGGCCTCGAAGATGGACCTCCAGATTGTCGTTTTCTGTCAGGTGCAACCGGCGAAAAATAAACAAACCCGAGCGTGCCCGAACCTTAGTGACGATTCCTGGAACCGAACTCAACTCACGGCGCAGGCTGCGGGCAATTTCTTTATCCGACCGTTGCCTTGCACTTCTAGGCCCGATCCACGCATGGATGTGTCCCTTGTTTTTTCCCCTGGTCCTCCAGCCAAACCGGCCAAAGTGGGTAAAGAGGTTCTCGGTCTCGGGCACCTCCCTGTTGACGATAGCCTCCATCTTCTTAAATGCCTCGTCCACGTTTTCGATCTTGGCCCCTTCTTCCATCTCCGCCACAATTCTGACCTCACCCTCGTCGGCCCTGGGCATGAATTCCCGCCCAACAGACGGGAAAAGGGTTAAACTCCATGCGAGAAGGGCAATCGCAGAAGTGAAAACCGCACCCCGATGAGACAGGGACCACGAGATAAGGGCGCGATAGGCCTCGTCCAGGCCAGACAGAAACCTTTCTCCTAGAACAAAGAGCCAACCCAGAAATCCACTTCGGTGACCACTCTGAGGAGCGCCCAAGAGTTGGTGAGCCATGACGGGAACCAGCGTAAGGGCCACCAGCAACGAAGCGGCCAAGGAAAAAAAGACAACCCAGGCAAGCTGCTTGAAGAGGACCCCTGCTGTACCAGGAATAAAAACCAACGGGAGAAAGACCACCAGCGTCGTCAGGGTCGAGGCGGTTATCGCTCCGGCTACTTCCCTCGTGCCCCTGAGAACCGCCTCTTTCCTCTCCGCTCCCTGCTCCCGATGGCGAAAGATGTTTTCCAAGACGACAATGGAATTATCCAAAAGCAAGCCAATCCCCAGGGCCAACCCCCCGAAGGTCATAATGTTGACAGTGAATCCCTGAAAGTACATGAGAGAAAAAGTGGCGATCACGGAGACAGGAACGGCCGTTGCAATCACGAAGGTGCTCCGCACATTGCGCAGGAAAAAGAGCAAAATAATGATGGCCAGTGTCCCCCCCCACAGGGCAGCCCTTCGGACACTGGAGATCGCGCCCCTGATGTACTGGGCATGGTCCCTCAGGATGTGCACCTCGATCTGCGCATAGTCTTGATTGATCCTCTTGATCTCCTTCTTGATCCGATCGGCCGCGTCCACGATATTGGCCCCGGGTTGCTTTCTTATAATAAGGACCAAGGCGTTACGTCCGCTGAGCCTGACGACATGATCGATTTCCTTATAAGAGTCCTTCACTTCGGCCACGTCCTTGAGATAAACGGGGATGCCGCCCCGCGACGTCAATACTGTGTTACGAATCTGATCGAGATTGGTGAACTCGCCGAGCGTGCGGACTGTCACCTCGAGATGGGCCCGGTCGAGGTGGCCTCCGGGGAGATTTACATTGTCAGCCTGCAGCGTACGCACAATGTCCGCGGGGGTGAGACCCAGGGCCTTCATCTTGTCGAGAAAGAGATTGACATGGATCTCCCGTTCCAACCCTCCTCGTATTTCAGCCGAAGCTACTCCGGGAACCCGTTCGATGCGGTACTGAACATGCTTTCTCACAAAGCTCCTGAGAGAGACAGAATCCATATCGCCCGATATGCCGATAAACATCACCGGGGAGGCGTTCACGTCGTATTTGAAGATAACCGGCGGCTCAGCGTCACGGGGGAGGTCGTCTCGTATACGGTCAATTTTTGAGCGCAGGTCATTCACGGCCGCATCCAGATCCGTTCCCCAAGTAAAGCTCACGCGGACCTGGCTTCGGCCCTCAACCGAGACCGAACTGACCCTTTCTACCCCCTCCACCGAACTCACGGCCCTCTCGATGGGCTCGGTGACAAGGACCTCCACCTCCTGAGGATTGACATTTTCATATTCCGTATTGATGGTCACCGTGGGAAAGGTGATCTCGGGCATGAGCTCAACGGGAATTTCAAGGAAAGAGATGATTCCGAGGATGAGCACAATCAAAACCGCCATGTACGTGGTAACAGGCCTTCGAACCGATACGGACGCCAAACTCACAGTCACTCCCCTTTCCCGAGTCCGTCAGTAGCGAACCCATCTCGCTTCACAAGCCTGATCCTCTGCCCATCCCGCAACAGATTGCTTCCTAGAGTAACAATCTGGTCCCCAGGTTTTAGGGGCCCCTCAACCTCAACCCACCCCTTATGACTCAAGCCGGTCTTGATCGCTACGAGCTTTGCCCTAGGCTCATTTCCTTGAACCTTGAAGAGCCCATAACCCTTAGCGGTTTTGACCTGAGCTCCTTCAGGAACCAGCAGAACCCCACGGCGCTTCTGTACCACGATCTCGACCCTGGCAAACATCCCCGGCTTTAGCACCGCGCCAGGATTGGCCAGCTCGATCTCTACTTCGCCAGTGCGCGTCTCCGGGTTAAGTAAAGGCGCTACGCGGGCCACCTTTCCTTCAAAGCGTCTTCGAGGATAGGCATCCACAGTAATACTCGACAGTTGCCCAATGGAGATTTTCCGATAGTCCTTTTCGACTACTGGGACAATCACTTTGACCCGGCTAAGGTCCACGATCATCACCAAAGGTGAGCTGGAGTTCACAAGGGCCCCCCTGTCAACAAAACGTTTCCCCACGTAACCGGCAAACGGAGAGATCACTTCGGAATATTTCAAACGGATACGGGCATTGTCCAGTCTGGCCTTCATCTGGGCCACCTGTGCTTTGGTTAGTTCTACCTGGGCTGCGGCCGTAAGGGCTCCGGTCTCAACGGTATCGACCTCCTCCCGCGCAATGAAGTTTTTCTCGAAGAGGGTCTTGTACCTGTCCAACTTTCTTTTGAGGTCGCTAAGCTCCGCCTCTTTCCCCTTCAACGTTGCCTTGTACACATTCAGGGACGCCTCGGCCTCGTTCAGATCTTCCGCCAGCTCGTCTTTTTCCAGTCGGGCCAGGAGTTGTCCCCTCTCGACCCAATCCCCGACATCTACTAAAAGCGTCTCTACCCGTCCGGCAATCTTGGGCGCTACCGTAACCGAGGCGTTAGCCATGAGTGAACCCACGAAGCTAAGCTTCTCCACCACCTCGCCGATCTTTACTTTGGCAACCTTCACGCTTATCGTCTTGCCCCCCCGCCTCCTCCCTCCCCGCTGTTGCCCTTTGGCCAATTCCTCCTTGAAGGGTCCAATCCCCAGGCTATAAAAAAACGCCCCAAGGGTGAGAAGAGCGATCACAGTGATAACTATTTTCTTCAACGTGCCTGCCCCATCGCCCTGGCTAGCTCGGCCTCTGCGATCGTGTGATCAAGAAGCGATTGAATCAGGTTGGTCTGGGCCTCGGTATTAATCACCTGGGCCTCAGTGATCTCTATGATGGACCCGACCCCGACCCGGTAGCGTCCGTTGGCCAGATCGAAATTCTCTTTTGCCGCCCTCACTGCCGCTTCCGTCGCCCTGGTCCTTTCCGTCGCCGCAATGACATTAAGATAGCTCCGCTCTACCTCCAAGGCAATCTGCTGCCGCGTTTCCTCCTCCTGGGCTTTGATCTCTCTATAGTCTCTCAAGGCCTTCTCGATCTCATAGGTCGTCTCGAATCCGGAAAAGATCGGAATCTCGATGGTGATCCCTGCCTGCCAGATCAACTGTAGCGGGAAGGTGTTGCCACCGCGGCTGGTATTTCTCCTGCCGTACTGACCAAAGAAACTAATGTCTGGAAGATGCCCTGCCCTGGCGATAGCGATATCCGCATCCTGTGCTCTGCGCTGAGCTTCAAAATCCTTCAGCTCAGGACGCGAATCAGAGGCAATTTTTTGCGCCTCTGCCAGGGACACTTCCGGTTTTCTTATGTCGAGCTCTTTGGCCAGCAATGTCAGAGGTTTTTCCAATAGCGCATCTTCCGCCTGGGGACGCACGGGAAAGTCCTTTACTCCCACCGCATTTCTAAGCTCCGCCCACGCGATCTTAACCCCATTCTCTGCCGCGATGAGATCAGCCCTGGCGGCAAAGAGGGCGGATTCGGCGCGCGCCACCTCGATCTTCGGCCTGGTCCCCACCTCAAAGAAGCCTTTGGCCTGGCGCACGAGGAGCTCACGGTCCTTCACCGTATCCTCCCGGACTCTTACCAGGGCCTTGACCGCGATGGACCTATAGTAGAGCCGCATGACATTAAGGATGACATCATCGACAGAGGTCCTCTCGGCAAAGCGCCGGGAATCCAGGGTGTCTTTTGCCTCCCGGACAATTCCTTCCCGTCTGCCGAAATTATATATAGTCCAATTGATATTAGACGCGCTAGAAAAGAAGTCGAACGCATCCTGCGAAGTAGACGTCGTTCCCGAAACCAGACTGCTCCGGTATGTATTGCTGAATGTAATACTGGGATAGTATGCGGACTTGGCCTGCCCCACGACTGCCTGTTGTGCTTTGACCCGTTCCTGCGCAGCCTTGATCCTTGGCTGATTGTCGAGGGCAATGCGTACGGCCTCTTCTAGAGTCAGGATCTCCTTGGCGGGCTCCTTCCCTGTTTTGCTCGCCGAAATCTGAACCGAGATCTCCGGCGTGGCCGTGGATGTGCCTTCGGCGCCGCTTACCACTGGAAATAGAAAAAGGGCGGTCACCGCCAGCAAGAAAGCCCCCAAGGTTAGTTTCTTTTTCAATTTCTCCATAGGAATCCTCCCGTAAGTCGATAGAATGACATGGAGTATATTGATTTCGGCAAAGCAAAGCAAAAACCAAATAACAGGCAGGGCACCGCCAGGAGTTGTCCCTATCCTGACGCGATAAAGCACAAGAAATTACACCAAGGGCGGGTTGCAATAAACGAGAATAAGTTGCAAAGATTAAAACGACCAAATGATCGAGGAACTCAAGGGGAAAATAGTCCTGGTAACTGGGAGTAGTCGCGGCATCGGCCGCTCCATAGCCCTTGCCTTTGCCCACCATGAGGCAAAGGTAGTGGTCACCGGCAGGACTCTAGAAACGCTGGAGGCCGTGGCGGCGGAGATCCGCAACCTTGGGAATCAGGCCCTACCCTTGACCTGCGACGTTGGCCGCAGAGAGGAGGTCCGGGCGTTGGCGCAACAAATCAGAAGCCAATTTGGGGCCGTTCAGATCTTGATTAACAACGCGGGGCTGGCTCCGGCTGTGAGCTTTCTGGAAATGGAGGACCGTCTCTGGGACGAGGTCATCAATGTCAATCTCACCGGGACCTACAATTGCTGCAAGCTCTTTCTCCCGGAGATGATTGCCGCGAGATGGGGCCGGATCATCAACATTGCTTCAACGCTCTCTAAGGTCGCCTATTCCCACACGGCTGCTTACACGAGCTCAAAACACGCAGTGCTGGGCCTCACTCGTGCCCTGGCTGTCGAGACAGCGAGGTCGGGAGTGACGGTCAATGCGATCTGTCCTGGATACGTCGATACCGAGTTGACTCTGAAAAACGCCAGGCTTATGGCTGAGAAAACCGGCAAGGGCCTTGACGAGGCATTGGAAATATTCAAGAGAACCTCGCCCCAGAAACGATTGATTGCCCCTGAAGAGGTTGCCGATCTTGCTGTTCTGCTGGCCTCTGAAACGACAAAGGGAATCACCGGCCAGGCCATAAACGTCGATGGTGGGGCGGTCATGGTGTGAGTCACAAGTTTCGGGTTTCTAGACTCAGCACTCAGAACTCAATACTGAATTTAAGGAGAATGTGATGGCGTATCATAGTTTCATTTATGAGGTCGATGAGGGTATTGCGACCGTTAGTTTGAACGATCCCGACAAATATAACGCCTTGACTTTTCAGACCTATAAGGAATTGGAAAGTCTAACACGGGAGATAAGCCGCGATGAGGCGGTCAAGGTCTTGGTACTCACGGGAAAAGGCAAGGCGTTTTGCTCTGGGGGGAGCGTTCATGAAATTATAGGTAAACTCCTTGAGATGAAGGCAGACGCTCTCTATGACTTTACCCGTCTGTCCTGCGACGTGATTAAAAACATGCGCAACCTCAAGAAGCCAATCATTGCAGCAGTGAACGGAATCGCCGCCGGCGCAGGGGCGATGCTGGCGCTGGCCAGCGATTTTCGCATTCTTTCGGACAAGGCCAAGTTTGCCTTTCTCTTCGTCAAGGTAGGGCTGGCCGGGGCGGATATGGGAGCCCTCTACCTCCTGCCCAGGATCGTCGGCCAGGGCAGGGCAACCGAGCTCTTGTTTCTGGGGGATTCTATAGACGCTCAAGAGGCCCACCGCATTGGCCTGGCGAACCGAGTGGTTCCTCACGAAACCCTCATGGAAGAAGTCTATAAACTCGCCCGCAGGCTCAGGGATGGACCCCTCTATGCCCTCGGAGTGACCAAGGAGCTGCTCAAGATGGAGGCGCATCTGGACCTGGAGGCAGCATTGGAAACGGAGGCGATGGCCCAGGCCAGATGCATGCAGACGCCCGACTTCCAGGAGGGCTATCAGGCCTTTTTGGAAAAAAGACCGCCACAATTCAATTGCTCCTAACCGGCAGATGGATCTCTTTTTTGATTCTGAGCAGCTGGCGCTGCGACGAGACATCCGATCCTGGGTGGAGAAAAACCTCCTTGCCGGTAAAATAGACAACTCGAATATTGAACAGGAGGCCTTGCGCCTCGTGAGACAGCTTGGACGCGAGGGTTTTCTTCGATACGTGACCCCAAAGAACTTCGGAGGGGTTCGAGAATGCGTCCAAGCCCGCGACCTGAGCATCTTGCGGGAGGAGTTAGCCCGAGGGTCGTCTCTGGCCGATACGATGTTCGCCATGCAGGCACTGGGCAGCTCTCCCATTATTCATGCTGGAAGCGATCAGCAAAAGGCCCGCTATCTCCCCCCCATTGCCCGCGGAGAGGCCATTGCGGCCTTTGCCCTCACCGAACCGCAGGCAGGATCCGACGTCTCATCATTGGAAACGCGGGCAATCAAACGAGGGGGCGAGTACCGAATTACGGGAGTCAAGTGCTTCATCTCCAATGCCGGTTTGGCTCAAACCTACGTGGTCTTTGCCCTGACCGACCCAGAAAAAAGAGCGAAGGGAGTCAGTGCCTTTGTGGTCGAAGCCGACACTCCTGGCCTCGTGTTAAAGGAGAAGACTCAACTCATCTCCCCCCACCCGATCGGTACCATCGCCTTCGAAGAATGTTCTGTGCCCGAAATCCAGCTCCTGGGTAGAGAGGGTGAGGGCATGAAGATCGCACTGACGACCCTGGATCATCTCCGGCCGACTGTGGGTGCAGCTGCTGTAGGGCTGGCACAGAGGGCCTTGGAGGAGGCAATCCGTTACAGCCAGAGCAGGATTCAGTTCGGCCAGGCGTTGGCGAAGTTCCAGGGGACGCAGTTCAAAGTTGCGGAGATGGCCACAGAACTAGAGGCATCACGTCTGCTGGTTTACCAGGCCGCCTGGATTATAGATCGAGGCCAAGACAACCTCAGGCAAAAGTCTTCCATGGCCAAGCTCTTTGCTACCGAGGCGGCGCAGAGGATCATTGACCAGGCTCTGCAGATTCACGGCGGATTGGGGGTCGTAGTAGGGACCCCGGTGGAACAGCTTTACCGCGACGTGCGTGCCCTGAGGATCTATGAAGGGACCTCGGAAATTCAAAAGCTCATCATTGCACGAACACTCTTGGCCAATAATAAAAAGTGAACCCCGTACCACGGACTTTCGTCCAAGGCTTTGGGGCGCTGCCCATACAGGGAGGTCGGAACATTCACCCCGTTCCAACCGTGTTGGATAGGGGACCTATCGGTTTATCACGACGGAGTTGGAACGGGGTTCATCCCCGCGCTT
>JACZXR010000518.1 GCA_022571535.1 Deltaproteobacteria bacterium
ATCAGTAACAGTCAAAAAGCTCGATGATGGATCAAGTGGTTCGCCCGCCGTCGAGAGAGAGGTCTTCACACCCCCATAGCTCGGATGACCCTTTTCTCTTCCACCAGAAATAAGAGGTTTACCCTTCCCTCTGGTTCCATTCTTAGGCATAATTTCCCCCCGTCTTGGTAACGCCAGGATGTTCAATGACAGGTTGGTCTCCCCCAAGTTAGCACTTCCTTGCCAATACACTCACCAAACACCTAAAAGGAACTCATCAATGCTTAACCGTGGGAAAGTTTGGAGTGACCTGCCAACGCTCACAATAAGGTAAATGCCGTATGTCCCGTGAACGTTTACAAACAATCGAAAGGAGGGAGTGCACCCAATCTTTAATGACGAGAGGTAGGTTCCTACAGTACTAAAAAAACTCTTTGCAACGTAGGGAGGATTTAGAAGGTGCTCGTGTTCCCCAAATAAAAGTATGGTAAATAACCTAAAAACAGACCAATTAACCAGAAAGCGTTAAAAAATAAGAGAACCGAATTAGGTCATTTAGTTTTTGTTAAAAAGGACCGCGAAACAGTTCTTCTTGTCCCACCCCACCCATCAGGTCTACCCCATTCTCCCCCAAGGTATAACTTTATACCAGAAAATGGAACATTTTCGCAAGAAAAATACCGATGTCAGTAACATTTTAAACATTTTGGAAGCGCCTTCTATCCTTTTACCCAGTGATAAAAACTGGCGGGGATTCTTGGACCGTATCTTTATGCACGGCTCACAATTTATTCCAATTACTCCAACATAGTTTGGTCCATAGGCACTCCGAGCAACATGAAGAAAGCGGACAGGGGATTGTTTACATACACAGGTCGAGTCAATCCTTGATCAGGTACAGACCACATGTTACATTGACTCCCCTTGTAAATGGAGATTGTCAAGTTCTTAGTTGAACCTACGTTGTGGCTCCTGGTTGTCATTGTCAGGCTGCCGCCTTTTCTTTTTGGAAAGCAGCCTGCTCTGCTTCGATATGGCTGATGACCTCCGCGATCTCTCGAAAGCCTTTGATGGTTCGAAACCCGTGCTCACAATGGAGACACACTGCGGCCAACCATCGTTGCGCCATGGTACTGCCCCGATACCGTTTGATGTTGCGTTCGCACTCCCGCACCGTCGAGAACATGCTTTCAATGGGATTCGTGGTGTGCAGAGTCTTGCGCAGCAAAGCTGGGACCTTCAACCGGTGGACCGTGAGCAATTCCTCAAAGGCTTCCCGGAGGGAATCCGCCGCTGACTCATTGAGGGGGCGGAGCCAGCCCTCCAATGCTGTCAACATGGCCTTCGCCTCGGCGTAGCTGGTTTGCTCCAAGGCGATGTGAAACCGTCGATGGGCTTCCTTCCGCCAGCGCTTGGGCAAGTGGCGCTGGATATTGCGAGTCTTGTGAATGGTACAGCGCTGATGGAGCAACTTCTTGCCATACCGGGCCGTCAAGGCTTTCCGGATTCCGCTTCCGCCATCTGTGATAAACAGGACCCGCGCCGGAAGACAACAGTCCCGCCGTTCCAAGTCGTCCAGCAACTCCTCACAGATGTCATGATTCTCCGTCGCCCCTTGCCAGAAGCCCAGCACGCGTTTCTGGCCCGCCCGATCAATCCCGAGGGCCACCACGAAGGCGTCCCCGCCCCGATGAATGGTATCGAGAAATACGGCAAAGGGCGTAAAGTCCTTCAGCGAGCGTTCCGTAAAGGTCTTCAGCTTCTGAGTCGTCGCCTCGATCAGATGCGTCGACACGGCGGTCGCCGAGACTCCAAAGGCCTGGGCGGTTTCCACCACCGTCTCCTGATATTTTTGAGCCGACAGGCCCCGGAGCGCCTTCGCCAGCAAGGCGTCTGAAAAAGCTCGGCGTTCCCGCAGTTTCCCATAGGTCGGGAGGGGAATTTCCCCGTGAGGGCCTCGCAGGCGCGGGTGCACCACCCGCACTTTCTGGTCCCCGATATAGACCGAGCCGGGTTGGCCTGCCCATTTGTACACCCCCGGGATCTTAGGGCAATAGTCCGGGCCCGCCAGTTCCTCGCGCTCCAGTAACATAATCGTCTCGGCCACCATGCCACCCAATTCTAGAAGAAAGCGATCCAAGCTCTCCTTGCCGGTCTCGAGAATCTGGACGACATGTCCCGCCAACCACTCCTGGCCTCGTAGGGCTTTCAAGACGGTCGTCGTGTGTTTGCGTTGTCGCGTGTCCTGTTTCATCGATGGCTCCTTCCTGTGAGATGTCTGTGGACTGTGCCACAGCGGAGCCACCCTCGTAAATTTCAACTAACTTCAGTATAACCTCTGTAAATGTATTAGGGAACCAAGTCTAACTGAATAGGTCTGTTACCACCCGACCAACACCTTCCTCCTTCCTTGGAAGGTTCGATTGAATTAAATCACTTGCTTCTTGCCTCGATCACCGATCCCAAATCCTTCTTGAACGATTTCCATAATCTGTTTTTCTGTCGACCTTTCCCAAGTAAAGCTAATCTTTCTCAGGATTACCCCAATCTCACGAACACAACACCAACTTAAGAAAAATTACATATGCAAGCCTCAATCAT
>JACZXR010000056.1 GCA_022571535.1 Deltaproteobacteria bacterium
AAAATAATCGAGGCATTTCTGGTGTTGAGCGGCTTAGGACACCAGTTACCGGCATTTTGATCGTCGGTCTACAACTACACTAAAGGTGAGTTGCTGATTCATGCTTGAAACAGGTATTTGTCGCGGTCTGATGCTCATCAGGGAAGATTTCTTCCCTTCGAGAACCTCAGGGCCGTGAGCCTGTCGAACCGGGGACTGATTAATTTCGGATCGGGGTTAATTGTTGGTCGGGTCGCTGGATTCCAAGGCTAGCTGCTTACTCCTGAATCAAGCTGATTCCATTACAAGTATATTTGGTCAATGTTTGTCGGCAAAAGGGTGCCCACGGGATGCTTGATAATAGTCCGTTATCGGATATTGTCGCATTCAGAATGGCGGGTGGACCGCCAGTTTGCCTTTCCGGCAACCGCTTGGGTCCACCAAAAGGTCGGCAACGGGTGGCCGTTCCAGGAATTCCTCGATTCTTGGTCACCACTCTTCAAAAACAGATTCCTATCATTAACCCCGATCCGAAATTAATCAGTCCCAAAAATCCTCACTAATGCACATCAGGCCGCAACAAAGACCTGTTTGTAGTGCGAACCGGCAACTCACCTCCAGTATAGTTGCAGACCGAAGATCATAATGTCGCTAATTGCTGCCATATGTTGCTCCAAACGGGGTATGCCTCGATTATTTTTTACGGATCGGGGTTAAGGCTGGCGCGAGGGCTCGGCGATTACAGGGCAAAAAAAAGGCAGCCCCGCGAGCTGCTTCAAAGACCGGTGAAACCATCCGTTTCTAGACAGAAAACGATGTGCCGCACCCACAAGTGCCGGTCGCATTGGGGTTCGTAAACTTAAACCCCCCACCGTGAAGCGAATCGACGTAATCGATGACAGTCTGCTTCAAATGCGGGGCACTTAATTGATCTACATAGACCTTGAAGCCATCCATCTCCAGGACAATGTCGCCCGGCTTTTCTTCCTTATCAAAATCCAACCCGTAGGAAAAGCCAGAGCAACCACCACTGGAAACGGACACTCGGAGTCCACAACCGGCGACCCCTTCTTTCTCAAGAAGAACCTTAACTTGCTGAACGGCATTTTTGGTAAACTTCAATGCCGGCTGATTTTCAGTGTTTTGCCTAGTATCTTCTGCAATCATGGGATCTTCTATTTCCAGATCAGTCCAATAACATGGCCAAATTCACGATTACGATAACCCCCGAATCTGAAGAAGTCAACCCTGATCCAGCGTCAGCAGTCATGTCGACTGCAATCCTGAGCCAAATGTTGCAACAGCACCAACTAATTGGCTATTAGGTCCGTAAGCATACTAAATTTTAGAGTTCCTGATGAATGTCGGATCGGGGTCAAGGAAACCTGGCCTCCAATAACCCCAAAATCCTTTCTTGTACCCTATCAAAGCTACCGTTGGACATGACTAGGATAATGTCCCCCGACTTGGAATTCTCAGCTACGTAGGAGGCAATATCATTCGCGCACTCGATGAACACGGCTCGATCATCCCCACAAAGTCGACCGATCTCTCCTACAAGCGTAGCAGGCGAAAGGCGCTCCCCTTCAGGGATCTTCTCAGGACGATAGAGTCCGGCCACGATAACCTGATCGGCTCCGGCCAAGGCGTGAGAAAAATCATGCTCAAAAATTCGCCTCCTGCTGGTTTGACTCCTGGGTTCAAAAACCGCCCAGATCCTGCGTCCGGGATAGGCCATCCTGACGGCAGAAATAGTCTCTTTCACCGCAGTAGGGTGGTGGGCAAAATCATCAATAATCCTAATACCACCCACCTCACCCTTGAATTCCTGCCGCCTTCTGACCCCGGCAAAAGTAGCCATGGCCTCCCGAATCACCTCCGGCCTTACCCCCAATTCTCTGGCCATGGCATAAACAGCCAGGGCGTTTTCCACGTTGTGGCGTCCCATCAAGGTGACACTAATGACCCCTTCGGACCCTGTTCTATAAAAGGGCTCAAACAGCATCCGGTGCTCGTCCATCCGGATATCGTTCGCCCACCAATCCCTTGGCTCACCGTTCCCGTAAAAGATCACAGGACAACGAGCAGCACGAGACACCTCTTTCGCTGCTGCATATCTGTTGCAAACCAAAAGGGTTCCAGAAGGTGGTAGATTCTCTACGAGACGTCGAAATGCGCCTTTCATGTGCTCCAGATCACGATAAATGTCTATATGATCAAACTCCAAGCTGGTCAAAATGACCTTCTCTGGCCCGTAGTGAAGAAACTTTGGCCCTTTATCAAAATAGGCGCTGTCATATTCGTCCCCCTCAAGAACCACCCAGGGTCCGTTTCCAAGTTTGAACCCCCCCTCGAAGTTGACGGGTAACCCTCCGATAAAGAAACTCGGCTCCAATCCGGCCTGGGTCAAAACCCAGACCATCAGAGAGGTTGCAGTGGTTTTTCCGTGCGTGCCCGCAACCACCAAGGACCTCTTCGAACCAACGAGAAACCTCTTTAGTGCCTGGGGGAGCGAGATATAGGGAATCTCCATTCTCAGTACGGCTTTGGCCTCGGTATTGTCCTGTGAGATTGCATTTCCAACCACCACAAGGTCAGGGCGCTCTTTAAGATGATCCTCCCTATAACCCGAAAGCACTTGAATCCCCAACCCTGCAAGATAAGTACTCATGGGAGGATAGATCCCCTCATCGGATCCCGATACGATGTGCCCCTGGGATCGAAGTAAGCCGGCGAGCGAGGCCATCCCCACCCCACAAATCGCAATAAGGTGAATGTGGTTGCTGCGTTCCAGGGAGTCACTCATTGGTCGAGGGTCTTCATAATGAGATCGTGAAAATGAGGGCGAAATTCGTTCATCTTATTGTCATCACGCAAGAGATAGACACGGTTTGTTAGGAGGATGATGTGACAACTCTTCTCTAAATCCCACCAAAGGGAGACCCCAGTAAATCCCAGATGGCCCACCGAGTTAGCAGAAAAAAAGCCTCCGCTAGTAGAGTTTGCCGATGAAGGGGTATCCCAGCCCAAGGCGTAGGTCGATCCCTCAACGGTATCATTCCGCGTGAAAAACTCTCGCACCACTTCAGCCGGCAAGAAGGGATCGACGCCTTCGTAACACCGTCTAAGTCGGCCGATAAAATGATGGATATCTCTAGCAGAAGAAAACAGCCCCGCATGGCCGGCCACTCCACCCATGGCATAGGCATTCCCATCATGGACTTCTCCGCAGAGTATCCTTTTACGCCAAGGACAGCTCCCCGTCGGCGCTATCCTCTCCTGGGCTGGGAGAACTTGGCGCACCCGCAATTGAGTGAGGTCAACAAAGAACATGGATTGGAGCCCCATGGGATCAAAAATCCTGTCTTGGCAATACCGGTCCAAGGTACGACCGCTAACCTCCTCAACAATTTCACCAAGAAGCATGAAACCCAGATCGCTATACAGCATTCGGGTTCCCGGTGAGGTCACTAGTTTCTCTCCGCGAATTCGATCAAACACGTAACTCTTGGCCGCCCTGCTGGCAACGAAGTTTATCCTTCCACCTTTCTCTGCTCCAAGGATCTCCTCGTAATAGGGCTTCAAGGCCGGGAGCCCGGAACAGTGAGTCAGGAGATGACGGATGGTTATGCGATGTTTTCCGAAAACCCCAAAATTGGGAACAAACCGATTCACTCGATCATCGAGACGAATCTTTTTCTCCCTGACCAAGAGCATTACTGCCGTCGTAGTTGCGAGCACCTTTGTCAAAGAAGCCAGATCAAAAATGGTATCTGACTGCATGAGGGTCTTCTCCGGGAACAGAGAACGAAAGCCAAATGCCCGCTCGAATACGACCTCATCTCTTCTACCCACCAGAACCACTGCCCCAGGAAAAACACCTTGGGTAACCGCCTCTTTGAAGAGACCATCAAGAGCGCCAAAATCCATAATCTCCCTTTTGAACGTCTGCTAACCCAGATCCGAAATCTTGACTGTGAGCAAGGTCTTCCCTCGCAGCTTCACTGGGAGTTCCTCGGACATAGCCCAATCGTTGCCTTACATTACCTCTATCTTTTTCAATTCGGGGCTAAGACTCGACCGTAGGCGACTCCAACAACGAAACAACCCCTGCCTTTCCATCCAAGGCCATCTTAACACCAAAGGGGAGGAGAAGATTCTCCTCTGTATGGCCTGCAGAAAGTCCTGAGAGGACCGGATAGGAAACATCGCGAAAGAGATCTTCAATAATTTCTGCCACACCCCTCTCTTCCCCTACCCCACAATCGGGGAATTGTCCAAAGACGACCCCTGCAACTCCATCGAGCTTCCCTGCCATCTTGAGATGAGTCAGCATTCTCTCGATCCGATAGGCCTTCTCTCCGACATCCTCAAGAAAGAGGATCCTGCCGATCGTCTGGATTTCATAAGGCGTTCCAAGAGTCGTCACAACCGTGGACAGACAACCCCCAACCATCTTGGCCTGAACCACCCCCGTCCCCGGCCGGACTGTCTCCGATACTCGGACCTGCCAGGTTTTGCCTTTTCCGCAAAGGGTATCCCAGAAAAAATCCCTGGTACGACCTTTCATGCCCCGAGCTATGTCCATCGCCACCATCGGCCCGTGAAAAGTCACCAGCCCACAATTCTGGGACAACCAGATGAGAAGCACGCTCACATCGCTGTACCCAACGAAGATCTTGGGATGCAGGCTAATGGTTCGAGCATCTATAAGGGGCAGAAGCTGCACTGAACCGAATCCTCCTCGGGCGCAGATTATGGCGCGAATGTCGTCGCGCAGGAAGAAATGCTCAAGGGCCCTGGCCCTTGTCTCATTCTCTCCAGCCAGGTATCCCTTACGTTCTAAGATCCCTTTAGCCAGCTCAACGCGAAAACCTTCCCGAACGAGGGCATGGACCCCTGCATCGAGCGACTCATCTTGAACAGCCCCTGAAGGAGCCACAACCCCAATGGTATCTCCCCTTTTAAGGGGAATGGGTTTTTTAAAGGTATCCATTCTCTCTCTTTTGGCGCTTTATCAAGGTTGACTTAATATGGCAAGAGGATTAATGAAAAGATAAAGACTTTACAGCATTCCCGGGTTGCTCACAGTGTCTTTTCAAGTTATCCACAGGTTTCCCACAGCCGATGAAAATCAAGCCTGAGCAGATCGACAGACTGGTTGACCGCCTCCTAAAAAACTACCGTGCAAAAGATATAATAGTCCTCAAAATGAATGAGGCAACCGTGAGGGCAAAAATCGTAGAAATCATTACGAAAAATTTCCGTGAGGAGGATGCTATCGAGGACGAGGCACGGAAGGTGCTGGCTGCCCACGCCAGGGAGGCTAGAGAGACTGATAATCAAAAGATGTTCGTCCTGATTAAACAAAAACTGGCCAAAAAAAAGGGGTTTGTCCTGTGACAAGATTATCGGAAGGTCGGATTTCCCATCTTTCCCATCTCATTTTGGACGCCTTAAAGAAGGACGATCTCATCAATATCCTCAATGAGTCCAAGGTATTGAGAGAAACCAAGGAAGTCCTAAGCGAGGTCTTTAATCTGAAAGACCGCCTCGATCAGCTTGTACGCCAGAAAATTCAGTCCTTATCGCGTCCCGTAACTCCCGGGAGCCGAGAATGGGAGATCCTCTATCGCAAGTATCTCGAGGATGAGCTTAACAAACAGAGAGCCTAGAACGTAGTCCTTGATTTTTTCCCCTGGCTGTTATATTAACTGCGATGGTCATTCGTAGCCCCTTGACAGGGCAGTCTATGTGATTAAGTTTAAGCAGCTTGTGCCAGTTGTCACCTAACGCTAGCAGTTCCTACTAGAAGTTTCTTTGTAAAACCGCTAGTTTAAAGTTACAGATCAGAAAGGAGGAGAGAAATGAAGATCAGGCCCTTGCAGGACCGGGTGATTGTGAAAAGAATTGCGGAAGAAGAAAAAACCAAAGGAGGGATCATCATCCCTGACACAGCAAAGGAAAAACCGCAGGAAGGCCGAGTAGTTGCAGTCGGCAAAGGGAAGGTGAATGATGACGGCAAAATCACCCCTTTGGATGTCAAGGTAAACGACCGGGTGCTCTTTGGCAAGTACTCAGGTTCAGAGATCAACATTGATGATGAGGAGCATCTGATCATGCGCGAGGAGGATATCCTCGGCATCGTCGAGAAATAACCATAAAGGAAAGAAAGGTAAGGAGGCACATAGATGGCAGCTAAGATCGTAAAATTTAGCCAGGATGCGCGAGAGTCAATCCAAAGGGGGATTAATATTCTTACAGACGCCGTCACCGTTACGCTTGGACCTAAAGGGCGCAATGTTGTATTGGACAAGTCATTTGGCGCACCAACCGTGACCAAGGACGGTGTGACGGTGGCAAAAGAGGTCGAGCTCGAAGACAAATTTGAAAACATGGGGGCCCAAATGGTCAAGGAGGTCGCCAGCAAGACCTCGGATGTGGCCGGAGATGGAACCACCACGGCGACAGTTCTAGCGCGCCAGATATATTCAGAAGGGATCAAGTTGGTAGTGGCCGGGCACGATCCCATGGGCATCAAACGAGGGGTTGACAAGGCGGTTGTTACCGTTGTCGAGGAACTCAAGAATATGTCCAAGACAACTAGGGATCCCAAAGAGATTGCCCAGGTAGGTTCCATTGCAGCTAACAATGACGCAACCATAGGCGAGGTGATCGCGGAAGCGATGAATAAGGTCGGCAAAGAGGGCGTGATTACGGTAGAGGAGGCCAAGGGCCTAGAAACCAGCCTGGAGGTCGTTGAAGGAATGCAGTTTGACCGCGGCTACCTCTCTCCCTATTTCGTGACCAATCAGGAGCGGATGGAGGTGGTCCTTGAAGACGCCTACCTGCTGATCCATGAGAAGAAGATCTCCAATATGAAGGATCTCCTGCCAGTCCTGGAGCAGATATCCAAGACTGGAAAACCCTTCATTATCATCTCCGAGGACCTAGAGGGGGAGGCGCTGGCAACTCTGGTGGTCAACAAGATCCGAGGCACCCTTCAGTGTGTGGCGGTCAAGGCCCCTGGATTTGGGGACAGGAGAAAAGCCTTGCTGGAGGATATCGCTATTCTCACCGGAGGTAAGCTTGTCGCCGAAGAACTGGGGATTAAATTGGAAAACTTAACCCTCCAGGACATGGGGCGGGCTAAGAGAATCGTGGTGGACAAGGATAACACCACGTTGGTGGATGGGGCAGGAAAAAAGGCTGATATTGAAGGAAGGATCAAACAGATCCGAGCCCAGATTGACGAGACCACCTCGGATTATGACCGTGAAAAACTCCAGGAGCGCCTTGCCAAACTGGTGGGAGGCGTAGCAGTCATTAATGTAGGTGCTGCCACAGAGATAGAGATGAAAGAGAAAAAGGCGCGCGTTGAAGATGCCCTCCATGCCACTCGTGCAGCAGTCGAAGAGGGGATCGTCCCCGGTGGGGGGGTTGCCCTGGTCAGGGCCGCAGGTGCGCTGGATAAGCTAAGGGCCTCTGAGGATGAAAAGTCGGGCATCAAAATTGTGCAACGTGTCCTGGAGGAACCTCTGAGGAGAATCGCGATCAATGCAGGCGTGGACGGCTCTATTGCCCTGCTAAAAGTCAAGGAAGGCAAGGGAGCTTTCGGTTACAACGCCGTGACAGAAAAATATGAAGACCTCGTGAAGGCCGGGGTTATCGATCCAACCAAGGTCGTTCGCACCGCCCTTCAAAACGCGGCATCGATCGCGGGGCTTCTCCTCACCACAGAGGCCGTTGTGGCAGATAAACCCGAAGATAAATCATCAGCAATGCCACCGATGCCCCCGGGCGGTGGGATGGGTGGTGGAATGGGCGGCATGGGTGGAATGGGCGGCATGATGTAATTTTCTATCCCAAAAACCCGGCCTGCCTATTCCTGCTAAAAAATGGGATGAACGGTGGGCCGGGTTTCTTGTCCTTCCTTGACAGGAAGACTATTTCGTACTACCCTCCCACTAGGATTTTTCCCTGAAAAGATAACAAGTTACCCATCCCCTGGAACATGTTTGAGAACTTAACCGACAAACTGGAACTGACCTTTAAAAAGCTTAGGGGTCAGGGAAAAATCACCGAAAAGAACATCGAAGAAAGCCTGCGCGAGGTCCGCTTAGCCTTCCTAGAGGCTGATGTCCATTTCAAAGTCGTAAAGAGTTTTATTGATTCGGTCAGAGTCAAAGCAATGGGCCAAGAGGTCCTGCTCAGCCTCACCCCCGAGCAACAGCTCATCAAGATCGTCAGAGAAGAGCTCATCTCCCTTCTAGGGGGAGAACGCAAGGACTTGATCTTGAAGGGAAAACCACCCCTGATCATCTTGCTCGTTGGCTTACAGGGTTCAGGCAAAACAACCACGGCAGCCAAGCTCGCTCGCTACCTAAAAAAAGAAAAGAACAAGACTCCCTACCTTGTCTCTGCGGACGTTTATCGACCCGCGGCAATAGAGCAGTTGAAGATACTCGCTGGAGAGCTTGAGCTGCCTGTCCACAGCTCTGACCCAGGAACGCCACCTGTGACAATCTGTAGCGAAGCCCTTGCCCAAGCCCGGAAACAACACTTTGATCTCCTCCTCATCGACACGGCAGGCAGACTCCACGTTGACACCGAACTCATGAAAGAGCTCCAGACTATCCATGGGGCGCTGCATCCACACCAAGTTCTTTTGGTCGCAGATTCTATGACCGGGCAAGACGCAGTCAACCAGGCCCAGAGCTTTGACCAGTGGCTCAACTTGACCGGCATCATCCTCACAAAAACTGATGGAGACGCACGCGGTGGTGCTGCCCTTTCCATGCGGGAAATTGTCGGCAAGCCTATTGTTTTTGTGGGAGTGGGTGAAAAACTGGACGCCCTGGAACCTTTCTTCCCGGATCGGCAGGCCTCGAGAATCCTGGGGATGGGAGACGTCCTAACCCTCATAGAGAAGGCAGAGCAGGCCCATGAGCAAAAAGAAGCGGGAAAGTTAGAGAAACTGATCAAACAACGATCGTTCTCTTTGGAGGATTTTAAATCGCAGCTTCAGACGATTAAAAAAATGGGCTCTATCGGTGAGCTGATGGATCTTATCCCTGGGGGCAGAAAACTGAGCCAAAAGATGGATATGACCCAGGCAGATAGAGAGTTCAAGCGCGTGGAGGCCATTATCAACTCCATGACGATCGGCGAGCAACGTAACCCGGCTATTCTAAATGGGAGTCGAAGACGCAGAATTGCGCAAGGGAGCGGCACCTCAGTCACTGAGATCAACCGCCTTATTAAGCAGTTCATGGAAATGAGAAAAATGATGCAGAGGATGAACCAAAAGGGGGCACCAGCGCTATTTAATCGTACCTCTATGCCTTTCCACTAATTCAAGGAAAAGAAACATGAGTGTAAAAATACGTTTGAGCAGACATGGGGCAAAGAAGAGTCCATTTTACCGTATCGTTGTCAGTGACTCCCGTGCGCCCCGGGATGGAAGGTACATCGAACAGGTGGGAACCTATAACCCCAGAGTGGATACCGGTGGTATTAAGATCAACAGCGAAAAAATAGAAAGATGGCTACAACGTGGAGCCCAGCCAACCCAAATCGTT
>JACZXR010000519.1:0-1360 GCA_022571535.1 Deltaproteobacteria bacterium
CCAACACCTTCCTGAGACAGAGGTCATAGAATTCAAGGTGGCGGATACAGGGATAGGCATTCCGTCTGAGGCGCTGCCTCTCCTCTTTGAGAAGTTTTACCAGCTAGATAGTTCCGACACGAGGTCCCATGGCGGTGCAGGTTTGGGGCTCTACATCGTCAAGCAATTCATCAATCTGCTTGGGGGGACGGTAAGGGTGGAAACGGAACCGGGTAGAGGTTCAACCTTCGTGGTTACGGTCCCCGTGGAGCGTGAAAGTAACCATAACCAGGATATCGATGAACGACACATTTCCGAGAGGAACCTGGTAATCTGAGCTTTATGAATTCTGTTTTTTTCAAGACGATCCAGAACAAAGAAAGGACCCTTCTCAGAAAATTTGGCAATAGAGGAGGACCTGCTCCTCTGAGGGATTTTGGGAAGAATCCACCAGAAGTGACCTTCTCAATCCCCTGGAGAGACCAACTTGGGCTGAGAGACAGAATTGATAAAATACTGTCTTTTGTCATCCAGCGCGGAGATGCGATTTTTGCCAGCAGTCTAACATCTGGAATTGTTACTGTATTTTTATGGTAAAGGAATTTGCTTGTGTCATACGGTTTGCGTTCAATCGTCGGAAACGAAACAAGTCATGGATGAAAATAGTCCATCCGTCAGCTGGCTGAAAATCAGCGTACTAATACTGGGGGAGGTTACTACGGCTTTTGGGTTAGTAGCCGTAGCGGGTTCGTTGACAGTGGACTTGAATCTGGTGAAGGTGGTGGCACCTTTTTTGCCGACGGAATACAACGCTGCGCTCGGATTTATTCTTTGCGGCCTGGGCCTGCTGTCGATTGGGTTCGGTAGTGCACGTGTTGCGATAGCCTCTGGAATGGCCGGATTCATCGGCCTTCTCGTTGTATACTTCGGCATTGGCCTGCCGACACCGGAGCTGGTAGTCGACAGCGCATCCCCTCTCTCCGGAGCGGTGGTGGTCGTGGGGCTGCTGACCGCTTTTCTACTTGCGTTGGCGGTCCACTTAGCTCAGACGGCGTGGCTTTACGGGAAACAGGCCAAGTCGGCCAACGAAAAGTTAGAAAACCAAATCAGCGAACGCAAGCGGGCCGATGAGCAAGTCCAGCACAATCTACAGCGTTTGGTTGCATTACGCGAAATTTTCGTAGCCATTACCTCGACTCTGGATCGCACCGCCATTTTGCACATCCTGCTAGAAAAAGTTGAGCACCTCCTCGCCTCATCCGCTGTTAGTACGGTCATGTTATATAACACGAAGAGTGGGCTGCTGGATATTCATGCCTCTCGCACTGTTGATGAAGAAGAATGGAAAGCTCACATGTCGAAAAACGGGACCGGTCTGCTT
>JACZXR010000519.1:1370-2578 GCA_022571535.1 Deltaproteobacteria bacterium
CTTGACTTAGTGTTTAAGACTAGAGCCCCGTTGGTGATTCGAGATGTCCGAACAGACTCGCTGGGACAGGACCATGAGTTTTTCCGTAAACACGGAGTGGTCTCTTATTTGGGGGTCCCGCTAGTCACTAAAGAAGAGTTCCTAGGGATCCTCTCCGTCTACATGAAAGAGGAATATCAATTTAGTAATGAAGAGGTCGATTTTTACTCCACGCTAGCAAGCCAGGCGGCTATGGCGATTTACAATTCCTATCTCTATGAGGAGACCAGGGGTCTGGCACGGGAACTCATGACGGCAAACAAGGTGAAGGCTGAATTCCTGAGCGTCATGTCGCATGAGCTTAGAACACCGCTTCATGTTATTATGGGGCATACGGGTATGGTCTGTGATAAGATGTTAGGGGAGCTTAACGAAAGGCAGGAAAGCTCTCTGATAAAGGTCATGAGTAGCTCCCGGGAGCTATTAAGCATGATTAGCAGCATCTTGGAGGCAACCAGAATGGAGGCTGAGGCGGTCAAGGTGGAATATCGTGAGTTTAGTGCGGAACAGTTTCTTAGCGAACTCCAGTCGTCTTATAATGTTCCTATGGATAAAGATCTTGCCCTGACCTGGGACTATCCCTCAAACCTGCCGGTAATGAATACTGACAAAGGAAAGCTTCAGCAGATCCTTCAAAATCTTATTAACAATGCGATCAAGTTCACGGAAAAGGGTTCTGTGGCCATATCGGCCAAATACCTTGCTGAGACAGAGTCAGTGGAGTTCAAGGTGTCGGATACGGGGATAGGCATCCCGGAAAAAGCGGTGCCTCTCATCTTTGAGAAGTTTCGCCAAATAGACAGCTCGGACACCAGACAATACGGCGGTGTGGGATTGGGGCTTTACATCATTAAGCAATTCACCGATCTTCTTGGAGGAACGGTAAGAGTAGAATCGGAAACGGGTAAAGGTTCAACCTTTGTGGTTACAGTACCCGTCTAAGTCAAAATTCTGCTCTCGGTATCTATTCCTTGTCCCCTCGGTGGAGCGTAAGTTATGTTTGGATCCATAACACGGGGAACACAGCAGCGGAGCGAACCTCGATTGGAAAAAGGATGGGGGGTCAGAATCCGGGATATCGGGCTCCACTTCAACCACGCTTTTAAATGGTCCGCGGCTAATTCTCCTCATCAGGACAGAAAGAAGATCCTTATTATTATCCAATGCTG
>JACZXR010000520.1 GCA_022571535.1 Deltaproteobacteria bacterium
GAAAAAGAGTCAGGAACCTTTAACTTTTCGTACATGTTTCCGTAGAGATTCTCTCTATTACTCATTCCGTCCGGATTGAATATCCAGACGCCTTTTATGAGGACCGGTGTGTCGTAGACGCGGATCACGAGCGCCCATTTATCGCTGGGAGTGGTCGGAGTCAACTCCTGGGCCCGAACGGTGGATTGCAGCTTGATCTTTAAGGGTGAAGCCGATATTGCACAGAAATAGCTCTTCTGTCCAATCTGAGGCAAGCGCGGCCCAGGTGGTATCGTGCCGAGTTGTAACCCAGGGCTACTGCGAGATAGGCTGCGGGCCAATAGGGAGATAGGCCGCCGGGGCTGGCAGTGTTTGTCCCCCAGGAAGGCATTGACAAGTTGAGGTAAGTGGTGGATTTTGCGGCCAATTCAGTTTTGAGTGGCGCGGCAGTCTCAGGGGATAGGCTGCCAGCGTTGGCAGCCGTCTAAAGCGGCTCACTTAATAGTTAGCCAGCTCGGTCGAACACCACGCTACTTCTACAGCTTTGATCGTAATGAACCGATGCAAGTGCACGTCCGGTCAACGCGCGGCGCGGATTAACCGCGAGCCGACAGCCTCCCGCGCCGCCGGAGAAGAACGCTCTTGCACAACGAGGGAGGACGGCAATGTATAAGTTTATGTCTGAGCAAGCATCCATTGTCACAGAGATTTACCTTCCAGCGCAGTATGCGATCTCTCCGAGGTTCCTACAAGCATTGGACGATTCGCTCTTGCCGGAACAAGTCCAACAGCATTTTGATAACAACACAGAGGAAACGATTAAGAATCTCCTGCCAGAGAAACTAAGGGAGCGCTATGCAGACCTGGAGGATGGCATCAACAAGTCGGGACGGTCGTTTGGCGGATACTCGATCTACGATCTCAAGGGGGCATGGAAAACCTCTGGGAATAAGATCGAGCGCGACGCCAATGCGTGCGTTCGAATCATTGACTGGCCCACACCAGAAATGCTCTCCTGCGGAGAGTGGCCTCTCTGTGAGCGGGTCATCAGAACCGTCTTCGCTCTGCGTCAGCACCACGATGCTTATCCGGATATTTCGTCGATTTTGCATGTTGAAAAGGGGACAGTCGACGAGATTTGCAAGGCACTGGATAAGTGGATTGATGAGGGCTCCTTCCTGCTCTACGGATTGGTCATGTATCATCTCAGTCAGATCACAAAGGGCGACGAAGGTGAGATTCTACTGACCTCACATTTCGCTGTGGTCAATCAAATCGTCAGGCAAGACGATCATCATTGAAACACATTGTGAGCGATTCATTAGCGCCCAGGGAATGCGCCACGGCATTCCAGCGCATCGGCCACCATGTGATTGAAAAACGCAGTCTAACTGAGCCACTTCACCTGACTGCCGCCCGGTTGCGGGTTGGGATGAACATGAATGGTCACGTTTGGGCGGCGGCAGGTGACCGGCAGCGTTAGACAGAATAATGTTCGGTCAAATTCTCCGTTAATATAACGCGCTCCCAACTGAACAATAAAAGCAAACCTTGCAGTTCCCTGGTTAATTTAATTCTTAAGAAGCCGTCTTGGGGGTCAGGTCTAATATCGAAGCATTCCATCTCAGCGACAGTGGTTAGCGGTAGTTTTGGCCTTCCTTGATCTGCCAATGCACCCCACTGTAGTATAATCCTAGACCCTAGACCTGGGTCTTCATTTTATCGGTCCGGAGTCGTTGCCTTTGTATTAACCAGCTCCTCTAAGATCGCCACCTCAAAGCCAGCAACCTTTTTAAACCCGGCATCATTCGAAATAAAGCCTGCTGCCTCGCAAACTAAGGCAGCAGCCGCTTGGAGAGCATCTGGGGTCCTCAAGTTGTATTCGGCCCTCAGCCGCGCGGTTGAGTCGGCGATCTCAAGCGTTGGATCTATCCAGTGAAGGTGTGGGTATGTGGAGAGGAGAGCATAGAACTTGTTAACACGATCCATGTCTGGGAGCTTATAGGGCTGCACAAGAAGCTCCAGCATTGTGATCGTTGATGTCACAGCCTGACCCTTGGGCCTTTCGAGCCAAGCAAATATTGGATTGACCAGCCGTACATAGCGCGCATTCTCCTCCACGTGGAAAATGAATACACTTGTATCCAGGCCGATCTTGCGATGCTCCTGGAGAAACTTTTCGAGATGCTCGCTGCCTATTGCCAGGATTTTCTCTCTCTATTTAGGTCGTCGGGAGGATAAAGTCCTTTGCCCATTCCGGCAGTTTCGCTCGAGTACCGCTTGGGCTTACGGAGCAGGATTACGGTATCACCCCGTTTTACAATGAGAAGTTTATCGCCGGCCTTAAGGCGGAGGGTATTTCTGATCTCGCGCGGAATCACGATCTGCTTTTTGCTTGATAACTTCACCTCGTGCATGTCTCGCCCCCTGCTTTACTTTCTAAACGAATGTAAAGCACAATTCAAGAGCATAGATGTCGGCGGAAAGAGGATAGTGTGTGGCTTGATGCTAAGGCAGAGGTCGACTCTTCGGTTGGCGAATGGGAAGCAAAACATGACTTGGTATAGGGCGCATAGTATATGGCGCGGATGGTGTA
>JACZXR010000521.1 GCA_022571535.1 Deltaproteobacteria bacterium
GTGGTTCAACAGGGTCACAATAAAAAGCCGGTCGCCTCTGTGGTTGAGGTCTAGAGCAAAGGCAAGCATCTCAAAGGAAACGAAGACACGAACTACAAGCGGAAGGTAGCCAGCTACTTTGAGAAAGTTGGGCAGAAAGTCCCCTGGCAGAAACTCGCGGAAGATTTCCAGAACGAGACATTCCGTTTCCAAGTCCTGGACGAGGGAGAATACAAGGATCGTGACTGGCAAGACGATCTAAAGAGGCTGCTTGAGTCTGCGGTGTAACCAAAGAGTTAGAGAAAAATGGAAAAGGGGTCGGGAGTCTTTATCCCAACGAACTCTGTCAACACGCCTCCGCTCTCGTTCGTGCTCGTGCTAGTGTTGGTGATTCTTAGCGGTGAAGGTGGTATTATATCTAAGAGCTAGCTACGGAAGGGGCGAAGCATGAAAAGCATTGAAGAGCGGATTAAGGAATTGCCTCAATGGTGAGATGATTAGGAGGAGGCTAGATGAAATTCAAACGGATTACAGTTAACCCGAAACAGATGAACGGCATGCCCTGCCTTCGGGGTCTACGCATTCCTGTGGCGACGGTTGTAGGTATGGTGGCAGAAGATATGGCGGCGGAGGAGATTCTTAGAGCGTACCCCGACCTGGAACGCGAGGATATCCGCGAGGCACTGCAGTTTGCTGCTGAAGCCGTGCGAGAACGCGAGCTACCACTGGTAAACACGCGTTGAAGTTTTTGGTAGATAACGCCTTGTCACCTCTGGTTGCGGAAGGCTTACGCAAGGCAGGACATGATGCGGCGCACGTTCGCGATTACGGCATTCAAATGGCGGAAGATGAAATAGTTTTTGAACGCGCCTCCCGTGAAGATCGCGTTGTAGTGTCAGCGGATACCGATTTTGGAACCCTACTTGCTGTAAGCCAGGAAACCAAACCCTCAGTGATTCTTTTCCGACGTACGTCACAGCGAAGACCTGCTGCGCAAGTGGCCCTACTGCTTGCTAACTTGCCGAATGTGACTGACCTCCTAGACCAGGGTAGTATTGTTGTTTTCGAAGAAACCCGTGTTCGTACCCGTCCATTGCCTCTTGGTGGTAAAACACAGCCTGAGTAATCCGTCTGGATCGCATCGAATGAGAAGAAAAGGGGTCGGGAGTCTTTATCCCAACGAACTCTGTCAACACGCCTCCGTTTATCGGTTCTTCGTTCTCCTTATCATCGGGAATTGATAGCCCATCAGGAGTTTGACGACGCCAAAATCAAGGCGGAGGAGGTCGAAAAATAATGAGGTCTGCAAGCGAGCATAATGACTCACTCATTGCCGGAACCCGTAAGGAGGAAATTCCCGGGCGCGCCACCGGTTGGATGAGGCAAAGGCAAGGCTCAGGCAACGGGACACCGCCTTAATATCCCAGGTCTTCAATCTCTTTCTCGTCGATGCCAAAATAGTGCGCGATTTCATGTATCAATGTGATGCCAATCTGCTTGCGCAGTTCGGTGGGATCTTGAAAATCACGGATCAGGGGCTCGGAGAAAATTGTAATCTTGTCAGGCAGGACGGGAGGATAGACAGAAGAGCGTTCGGGTAAGGGGGTGCCTTCATAGAGACCGTAGAGCACGTCACGTTGCGGATCGAGACCCATCGCTATGAGCTGACTTTTTTTGGGTCTCTGCTCGATCACGATCTCCACGTTGTGAAGACGGCTACGAAACTCCTCGGGCAGCCGGTCCAGTACCTGGGCAACCTCCTTCTTAAGCTCATTCTGCTCCAATGATGATCAGTCTGCGTGAAAGCACGTTGAGGATCAAGCGGCGATGCGATTATTAGTTCAATGTAAACCCCGTCTCTTGAGGCGGGCACAAAGCCGATGGGGTTTCCAAAGGGGAGAAGCGGCAGCTCACCCCATTGGTCGAACACGGGGATTCAAACCCCGTGTTCGATATATTTTGATTCCGATCTTTCTTTTCCTTCTCCTGTTTTCCGCTTGTCGAGGTAATGGACTGGATGGAAAAGGTGAGTTTCCATCCCTGCAGGACGATCTGGATCGGGAATCGCTTCACCGCGCCATCAGACTCAGCCTGAAGTTTCTGGAAGGGGTTCCACCGGATCGGCCTGTTGGAGAGTGGCCGCGAACAGTCACTGCCCGGGAGGTTAGAGAGTCCTTGCTGGCCTTTGAGGATCTCCTTGACCTTTTGCATCGTCCGGAGGAGCTGCTTGAGGCGGTCCGGTCTCGTTTTGACTTGCATCTGTCGGTCGGTAGATCAGCCGAAGAGGTCCTTTTTACGGGATACTATCAACCAGTGATCGAGGGTAGTCTGAGCGAGACACCTGTTTACCGATTCCCCGTATACCGAAGGCCGGAGGATCTCATAGAGGCGGATCTCGCCGGCTTTGGTCCAGACCTCCAAGAGGAGACAATTGTAGGTCGAGTTGAGGGAGGCCGATTTGTCCCTTATTTTTCCCGTTATGAAATCGACGGCATGGGACGCCTCGGGGGTAGGGGATACGAGATCGCCTGGGTGAAAGACCAAGTGGATCTTTTCTTCCTTCACATTCAGGGATCAGGCCTGCTGCGATTA
>JACZXR010000522.1 GCA_022571535.1 Deltaproteobacteria bacterium
GGGGCGCGTTACTAGCGATCACAACGCCAGCGGGTGAAAGAGAAGGAAACTATTTCTTAGTGGATTAGTCTTGCCTCTTGACAGCTGCCTTCTAATGGGTGACTCATTCTCGCCTCTGTCGAACTGGGGATTAAAAGAGCGGGGGGGGTGCCGCTGTCATGACATCTCCTTAATAGCTTCTTAGTAGCCTTAAAATGACGACGGTATCGTTACGGGTGAGGGTTTGATTCCCCGGCGGGTTTTACGTTGCGAAACATGAAGTAGAGACTCAGATCGTAAATGATCTTCAAAATCCCACAGGCGATAAACGGCGCCCCCGCTGATAGGGCCTGCCATAAGACCGCGCCGACGGAAGGGCCCAGTGTTCCAGTGACACCACGCCCCACTGCGTTGAGGCTCGCCATAGCAACCCTCTCCTCCACCCCAACGATCGCCATGGTGTAGGATTCGCGCGCCGGCCCGTCCATCTGGCCCAGGAAGGAACGAAGCTGCCAGAATAACACCGCCATCCAAGCGGTAGGGGCAAATGCTACGGCAATGAGGAGAAGGCTTGAAGGGATATGCGTAAACACCATGGTGTTGATCAACCCGATCCGATTGGCCACCTTTGCAGATACCCAGAAAGACAGTGCGGTCAGGATACGAGAGAAAAAAAAGACAAAGGCCAGCGACCCCAGCTCCAGGCCAAACTTTTCGTTGAACCAATAAGCCACCAGGCTCTGGATCATAAGAGAGCTTGCGAAATGGTCGACGCTGAACAGGCCGGTCAACGTGAAGATGATACGTCGGGATGGAACTCGGAAAGGATTGGTCCAGGCTCCCCTTCCGGGGACAACTTCCACTGCCGGGGAGAGCAGATTGTAGAGCAGCGACACCAAAAGCAAGCACAAGGTAAAGCCCAGAAACATCACCCTGGTGGCCTGGATCTCGGTTAATCCAAAAGCCACCTGGTAAAAAGCGGGGAGCCCCGCAGCCAGGGAGCCTGCCGCAGCCGACCCGGTCGAGAAAATCCGAGAGGCTGCATAGAGGTCCGTCCGCCTCTCGGACGGCGCTGCGTCAGCTAGACTCGCTAGCTCCAGCGGGTGAATCGGGCCAGTGGATCCAGGACCCATCGCACCGCTCAGGGTTCCAAGAAAAGAGAACACAAATAGGGCAGGCACGCTGTCGGTCAAAATCAGCGCGAGACCCACGGCAGCGGTCATCAAGCTGAAAAGGACCAGGAGCCGCCTGCGACCCACCTTTTCGGCAACGAGGCTAACGAGTAAGGCAAAGAGGGCAGAGCCTGCGATGCCGGCGCTAAAAAAGGCTCCGATCTGAACCAGACTGAACCCAATCCTGGAAAGGTAGACAGCCAGGATGACAGCGAAAAACCCCTGCGCAAAAGCGCGCGCACCGCGAGCGAGGATAATGATCTTGCCATCCCGGTTCACCCACTTTAGGGGCAGGGCAACTTCAAGTGTCATTACCCGATCTCCACCCAACAACAGGATTCCGTTGCCAAGTATTCTAAAACCCAAACGAGACCGACTTTGCGCAAATAGCCTCCTCCTCCATGGATGACCCTTACACCATTACCTTTCGAGGCAATGGGTACAAGCCAAATCGGCATCAGGTACTGGACATGCATTCAACATAGGATTATAAATGCCATCTGAAGGAGGGTTGCCGATGAATTACCGCCTGGAACATGTTGCCATTCGATGCAAAGATCTCGAAGAGTCGATTGAGTTTTACCGCAAGCTATTCGACGGCACCCCCACAGAGGTTAGAACGGGAGCTGGCTATCGATTCTGCTTTGTCAAGATCAACGGCGAGTTTGCCATCCAGCTCATGGAATCGAAAGAGGAGACAGGCGTCCACCACTATGGATTTATTGCGGAGGATGTGGAGCGTGTGGCAAAAGAGTTCAAAGAAAAAGGGGCCAAGATCCTAAGAGAAAACCGAGATCCAAGCGACAAGCTAACCGGCCTTTTTTTAGAGGACCCAAACGGACTTCAAGTCGAGGTCCGTATCCCCCGCTAGCCTCTCCTCGTCCAAAAGCATTTTCAGGAATTCGATCGGGTGACAGGCGACTCTGCTAAGGAGTATCCCTATTTCTACGGTTGGAATATCGTCGGAGTAGGGTTTCTCGCTCACTTTGCCTGCGCCTTTTTTCTCTCAAGCACCCTCAGCGTTTTCCTCAAACCTCTCACGACAGACCTGGAAGTCTCACGGGGGGTATTCTCCCTGCTGCGGTCGGGTGAGTACCTCATTATCGGCGCACTGGCCCCACTGGTCGGATCTCTTCTGGATCGGCACGGCGGAAGATGGCTAATGGCCTCTGGCGCCCTGATCTCTGGAACGGGTCTGCTACTCCTCAGTCAGGTTCAAGAGTTCTGGCAGTTCCTCCTCATTCGCTGGGCGCTGACCACCGTTGGGAGTGCCTTCATATGCCACCTGGTTATCAATGTCAGCATCTCCCGCTGGTTTGTCAGAAAACGAGGGCGAGCCATTGCCATTGCCAACCTGGGCCAAGGGATTGCCAAAGTAAGCATACCTCTGATCACTGCCTCCCTCTTTGTCTT
>JACZXR010000523.1 GCA_022571535.1 Deltaproteobacteria bacterium
GACCAAATAGACTAGACAGGCGAAATAGACCAGATAAACGAGACAGACCAGATAAACGAGACAGACGAAATAGACTAGATAGACGAGATAGACCAATTAGACTAGACAGACGAAACAGACGAGACAGACCAGATAGGCGAGACAGACGAAATAGACTAGATAGACGAAATCGACCCTCAGCTCTTAGCCCTGGATTTTGCTTGCGTTCCTTACCAGAACTATCAGCGTTTAGGAGAGAGCTTGGAAAAGCCCATAGTTTGGGGAGGGTGGATCTCCCATGAGAAAAAGTGAAGCCTCAGGACGGATTGATCGGCTTGTGGATGCCCTGCGCCCCTATCAGCCCGAGCGCATTTATCTCTTCGGTTCCTGGGCACGAGGCGAAGAGGACGATCTGAGCGATGTGGATATCGTTATTATCAAGCGGACGCCGTTGCATTTTTTCGATCGCTCGCGGGAGGTCTTGAAGCTCGTTCCCCCAGGTATTGGAGGATTTGACGTTCTGGTCTATACCCCAGAGGAATTTGGAGCGATGCAGAGGAGTGGGAACGCTTTTGCCGAGATGATTGCCGAGGAGGGGCGACTTATCTATGGCCGGCAAGCGGAAGGCTGAGGCCAAACGTTGGTTCCAGCAAGCATCCTATGATCTAAAGGCGACTAGCTGGAATATAAAAGGAGGCTTCCATAATACTGCATGCTTTTTGGCTCAGCAGGCAGGCGAAAAAAGTTTGAAGTCTATCCTTTATTATCTCGGATCAAGAAGGACCGCGCTCTTGACGCACTCTCTACTGGAAATGGTGCGTGAAGCCGGGAAAAAAGAAAAGGTATTGGAGGGCTTGATAGAGGAAGCCAGGGAACTTGATTTGCATTATATCCCGTCGCGATATCCCAATGGACTTCCCAGCGGGTACCCACATCAGTTCTATGGGAAGGAAATAGCGCTCCGGGCTCTGAAAGCAGCAGAGAAGATCTTCTCCGCCGTAGAGCGATATTATAAAGATCGAAACGAAGAGGATATCCTGCAGACTAACGAGGAATGAGGAGTAACCTACTGATTTATATTACCCATTATAACCCTCAAAAACTCATGAATCCGTCATCGTGCCGTTGGAAGCTGCCGCAGTCATCCCCAGCAGGACCGGTTCACAGAGGTTAGCCAGACAAGTTCCGGAGAATTTGCTGCGTCTTCGGCCCTTGCCGCTTATCGATCTGATACGAGCTCGATCCCTGGTCGGGAAAAACCAGCCTGTCCCCTTTTCCGATACGAGCCTGATGCCGATGAGCTGTTCTTGGTGCTTCGTGATGATCCTCCTACCGATGCCGTCGAGGAGCCCGGGGGTGTCATTGTGAGATACGGAGAGGATGGGGACCCGGTTAGTGTAGAGTTTCTCAACGCCTCTACTCGCAATCTGATCAGAGACGGAGAGGTCAGCGTGACACTCCAGAGGGAGAGTGCTAGGGGGGCAACTTGAGGCGGCCTTTCACTTAGCTCTGAATGGCGGCCCCTCTCCTCGAACAGGCTGAGATAACAGTGATGATCATTTCGGGATTGGTCAAATACCTCCGCACCCGAGATTAACCCAACAAACCCAATGAACTCGATGACTAGATAGACGAGACAGACCAGATAGACGAGACAGACCAGATAGACCAGATAGACGAGACAGACCCTCAGCTCGCAGCTTCACCTGTTCGGAAGGACCGCAAACTTCCGTGATTTTAGTAGCCGCTCATCGGCAGTAACTAGGGTCAGGTCGTAAATAAGAGCTGTGGCAGCCAAAAAGCGGTCTACAGGGTCCTGGTGACGAAGGTTAATGGCTCGACTTTGTATGGCCACCTCGTGATTAATAGGAGCTTCCCTTAAAGGGGTTGTTCTCAGGACATTGCGTAGCCAAGTGAAAGAATCAGGGTTCAAAATAACCCGACGCTTTTCTGCAAGGATGAGTATTTCCCATATGCTGATGGGTGAAAGCCATAGCTCGTTCGCAGGGTTTTCAAGATCGGAAGCCACCCGCTGTGTGAGGCGAGTCGGTTCCAAAAGGCTCCATAAAAAAATGTGCGTGTCTAACAGGAGCCGCATCAACGTAAGACTTTCCACTCTTTTTCATCTGTTGCTGGGGCAATGATATCTCCAATGATTTTCCCGGTGGACTGGAAAGATCCTAGCCAGGACTTGGACTTTTTAGGCGGCGGCGGAGGAACAACCTGAGCAATGGGTTCTCCTTTGCGAGTTACAAGGATCGGTTGCCCGGTTCGTTTCACCTTTTTTAACAGAGCCAGGCAAGTGGCCTTAAATTTTGAGATGCTTACCTCTTCGGTCATGACGATTAACCTCCTACAATGGTTATTTAGTGGTAATCGTATCATAGTCAAGGACCATGGTCAACAGAGTTTGAAAGCCAAAACTAGAAAGATAAAAAATTCACAAGTAGACCAAATCTACGAGGGGACGAAGGGAGACGTCAGAGAGGCTAACTGCTATGAAGAATCCAAAAAGAGATGTAACGGAGGAGCAATGTGGACTCTACTCACTTCCTCTGAAGCCAGGTATACAGCGGCGGGGACAA
>JACZXR010000524.1 GCA_022571535.1 Deltaproteobacteria bacterium
GCTATCGGTCGATAAGTGTGAATTCAAATGAACCCGACTTCGGCGAAGATCCCCTCGGCACCAAACATTGAGTGTGAGCTTCCTCGAGGAGTGTGGATTCATAGATAGTCGAGGGGGCCTGCCCCTCAGCGGGAGCCCATGGGCCTCTGCTTGTCTGCTCCCAACTACCCAGCCAGACGCCGAAACTGAGCTGCGGCAACCTTATCTGCTCTGCTAAACCATCAGCTCCAGTGACTTGTAATAGTATTTGTCTACCACGAAGATCACGAAGAATTTTATATTCTGATTTCACTTTCTGTCCTTCGTACTCTTCGTGATAATATTTCTCTCTCGCTATAAGCTGCATTCTCTCTGTGAGAACGTTGAGTGTCAGATCTCTCCCATCTTTCGGAGCAGACCCCATCGGCTGCAAACGGTGTGTGCGCTTTCTTCCCACTTTTTGACCGAGAACCCTAGTCCTGTTGACATGCATCCCATATTTTGCATTTCGTATGTCATAGGAGGCGGTAATGAATGACTATGATATGGGTGTACGGGTCGAATGCTATGCTGGATATCGAGGGGAAGAGACACCTCGGTTTTTTTTCTTTGGAGAAAGGGAAGTGGAAATAGTCGAGATAGTTGATCGTTGGGTCACCCCAGAGCATCGTTACTTCAAGGTACGGGATAAAGATGAGGGGGTAACTATCTTGCGCCATGACATAGTCTCGGGGCGATGGGAAATGCCAAGGTTTAGCAGTAGGTTCCGGCAGGAGACTCGTTGATGACACGTCATTTTAGACGTTCTTGAATACAATCCTGCGATGAAATAGAGTTTTTCACTAATCCAGTGGCCGTTTCAAGGGAAAGGAAACATGGACAACCTGACTCGCCTAATAGCCGATTATGCCTCCAGTCTGTCTTTTGAGGAGTTGCCGGCGGAGGTGGTGCATGCCGCGACACAGAGGACGGTGGATAGCCTTGCTTGTGCCATTGCGGCCTACCGCTGTGAGCCTGCCCAGATTGCGCTTCGGCTTGCCCGGAGAGCAGTTCCAGAGCGATACCCTGGCCGAATTCTGGGTTTTGGCGAGCAGTCCACGGCGGAGTCCGCTTCGTTTGTGAATACCGCAATGATTCGGAACCTCGATTTCAACGACCAGTATCCGGGCGGCCACCCGAGTGATTGCCTGGGCGCTTTGTTAGCGATAGCCGAGTCGGCGGGAGCGGACGGTCGCCGGTTGCTGTCGAGCGTGGTGGTTGCCTATGAGTTATTTCCACGCCTGAACGACCCGACCGGATTACGGGTGAAGGGGTGGGACCAGGGGTATGTCATCGGCATTTGCACCGCCGCTGGGGTAGGTCACCTTCTGCGTTTGTCTCCTGAGGTGCTGGGGGAGGCGATTGCTATTACTGCCGTGGCCAATGTGCCTATGCGAAACACGAGGGCGGGAGAACTATCGCTCTGGAAGGGTGCTGCGACAGCGTTTGCTACGCGCAACGGTCTTTTTTCGACACTGCTAGCCGCAGAAGGAATGACCGGACCTGACCGGCCCTTTGAGGGTAAGCACGGGCTCTGGGACCTGATCACCGGTCCCTTTGAGCTTACCCCCTTTGGCGGTCGAGGTGGCACATTTCGTACTCTGGAGGTGCAGCTCAAATTTTGGCCGGTGGAATACAACGCCCAGTTGGTTGTGTGGGCGGCTTTGGAGCTTCGCTCCAAGGTAGACTGGCGCAAATTGGATGATGTGAGTATTGGCACCTATGCCTTCGCATACAACGAGATCGGGAGCGATCCCGAAAAGTGGAATCCCAAAACCAGGGAGACTGCCGATCACAGCCTCGCTTACATTTTTGCCAGGACGCTGGTGGATGGGACAATCAACGCCGCTTCTTTTGAGAAGGCCGCTGTCCTCGATGCTTCCCTTCGGCCACTCATGGCAAAGATCCGGGTGCGCATAGACGAGGCGGTCGATGCCGTCTATCCAGAGATCGTGTCGATGAAGGTGGAGGCCACGACAACTGACGGAAAACGCTATTTGCTGGAACCCAGGGATCCCCTGGGTCACAACAAAAACCCCATGCAGGACAAAGACATCAAAGAAAAATTCCTGCGGGTAGCAGAGCCGGTACTGGGATCGGTCCGGGCTTCTACGGCGCTGGAGAGCTGGTGGGATCTTCAACATGTTTCTGAAATCTCGGAGGCGCTGGCCCTTCTGGATATAGAGGCCGGAGCTATTAAAAAGGAAAATCCGGCATCAAGGTGACTACCTTCAGCCACTGAGACGCTGGTAAGCTGAAATTGCACGACAAAATTTTCTTTAGGAGGAAATGGACAATGATCTCTTCAAGCCACTGGAGGGTTCTAGCCCTTTCATCTCTATTCGGTATTCTCTATCTGTTCTCATCCCCAATAGGTGCCCGTGCGCAGACGGTGGGTGAGGTTATCCGATCTCTCAAAGGGCTTTCCCCTCAAGCTAGACTTCAAAAATTAGTGAGTGGTGCAAAACGTGAAGGAAGAGTGGTCTTTTACGGTACAGTCAGCGCAGCACATGCACGCAAGTTTCTGGATGGATTTAAGC
>JACZXR010000057.1 GCA_022571535.1 Deltaproteobacteria bacterium
GATTTTGCGAGCGCCTGAAGGCTGGCGATCTGTTTTAAGCGAGCAGTGCTTCGGAGTTGAAAGCCCGCGACTAGGGGGACGTTACAACTTTATTAATCTTTTGATACCAAGTTGATTTATGCCACGGGGACCTCGTTTGGATGCGCCGGGTGTCTTACAGAGGATGGGGTCAGGCAAGCCTTAATGACCTTTTTGGTCGTCTCCCTTTTCTCAGGGAATTGCAGAGCTTCTCTACTACGATTTGTAGATCCCGCTCTTTCCTCATTTCATCCGACAGCTTCGATAACCCCCTGCTCAATACTGCCGGATCCTGACTCAATTCCTTGGCCATCAACTGATAAGTAAACCCTCCTACCTCCCGTCCTACCCACGCCATTACTCGCTTGATTCGAACATTCTTTCTCCCACGACCTCGATGCAATACAGCTCCAGCCAGAACCCCAAATTCTCTACAGACTCTTTCCTTCACCTCTGCCCATTCTATCTCGACCACTTGCGGCGGCTCACGTTCCAAAACCCGTTTTTCCAAACGGTCCACAAACTCATCATCACCTAAGTACCGCTGATCTACTACCTCATAGAAATCTGCTCGATGTCCTTTCCTCAACCCCTCCCACACAAAACGCTGATATCCCGCTACCGCCTGTCGCCGACTACTTCCCCACCGCGGCAGCACTTTTTCCACCGCGATCCATCCACTTCCACCTCCTTCCAAGTAGGCCCCATGGCTGCTCCAAGCATACCGCCTAGGATCTTTGACAATCCCGCTTCGCACCGGATTTAAGTGGAGGTATCGGATTAATTCTAATAAATAGCTCTCCTTCTCGCACAATATCGCCTTGTAGCGACCCTGAAATAAATGGCCTGTCTTCTGATAGCGCCAATTCCAGTACCGGGTGTAACGAAAGAGAATATTTTGCATCACCTTCGACAATGGCGTCTGACCAATCTCCAGCAAATGGTGCACATGGTTTCCCATCAATACGTAGGCATACAGCCGATACCGAAATCGCTGTTGGCTTTCTTTAAGCAGGTCGACATAGCGCTGACGATCCCGATCATCACTAAAAATCAGCTGTTTCTGATTGCCTCGACACATGACGTGATAGAGGGCCCCCTCAAAATGTACTCGCGCCTTCCTTGCCATGCCGCAAAGCTATGCCAGGTGTTTAATAATGTCAATAAGGCATGCCTGACCCCATCTACTTTCATTGTGGGGGGTGGTGTGGCATAGAGTGTGGATCGCAGGGATATGAAAAGAGCAGGGATGAGAAAGCGAAGGCCCGTGACTTTAGCCTCGCTCGAGGATGAAGTCCTCAGGTGGCTTCAACGTGCGGGTCGCTCTCCGAACGAGGACCTCATGGCCGAGATGATCCAGACCATCTTGAAGTTGGCCGGAGATGAGGCAAGCAGGGGAGATTTAAAGATCCTCAACAGATCCCTAAAGGAGCTCCGCTACGCCTTCAAGGTCTTTGCCCCTTACCGCTCGGTTCGTAAGGTGAGCATTTTTGGCTCCACGTGGGTGAAGGAAGGAGATCCCTATTATCAAATGGCAGTTGTCTTTGCCCGCCGACTTGCCGAGGAGGGGTTCATGGTTATTACCGGTGCGGGCAGCGGTATTATGCAGGCCGGCCACGAAGGGGCGGGGAGGGAACGAAGCTTTGGGGTAAATATCCTGCTTCCCTTCGGTCAGCCGGCGAATGAGTTTATCCGTGATGACCCCAAACTCATGACCTTCCACTTTTTCTTTACTCGCAAGTTGATCTTTGTTAAGGAGGCGGATGCCGTTGTCTTCTTTCCCGGGGGATTCGGCACCCATGACGAGGCCATGGAGTCCTTGACCCTGGCCCAGACGGGCAAGGGCCAGATCGTTCCGATCCTCTTTGTGGATCTTCCGGGTCAGGGCTACTGGCAGGATTGGGTGAGCTTCGTACGGAGGCGGATGCTTAGCAGGGGCTTTATCTCGGAGCAGGATCTCAGTATGTTCAAGATCTCCGAAGATGTCGAGGCGGCGGTTCAGGATATTAAAAAGTTTTATTCTAACTACCACTCCTATCGCTTTGTGGATCAGGACCTGGTGATCCGTCTTGTCCATCCCCCGACGGCGGATCTTATTAAAAGGTTAAACAAGGAGTTCCGGGACATCCTGACCGAGGAGGATGTGAGGCAGACAGGGCCTCTGCCGGAGGAGTCGGACGATCCTGATACGCTTCATCTCCATCGGCTTCTGGTGCCTTTTAACCGGAGTGGCTTCGGTCGCTTGAGGCAGATGATCGACGTCATTAATGACCAACCCTAACCAAACATAGGGGAAGATCGGATAGAAGAAGACTCGCGCAAAGAACGCAAAGGAGAAAATAGGGTGTAGGGGGTAGGGGGTAGGAATAGAGCTTAGAGCTAAGAGCCAAGAGCCAGAAATAAAGCCAAGAGCTTATAGTCTAGCGCTGAGAGCCGAAACCAGGGGGCAGGAAGCAGCAGGCTCAGCCTAAGGCTGATCCGCCTCTGGCGGAAGCGGGCAGGTAGCAAAGAGCAGAGACCGGAGACCGCGGACTGCAGACCGGAGATTGAAGACTGCTAATAGCAAAGTACCTTTCAGAAGTCATTCTTCCCATCATCTGTAATCCGTCCTGGGGTATACGTGCTTTGCGCTGAGCGCTATGCGGTTAACGTTTAACAGTCGGTAGTCTGTTTTCTTGTTGTTAGCCTCAAAGGGCGCCAAGTGTTGAATCGTTCTGTTGAACATTTTATCGGTAAGAATCTAGGGAGAGGGAGAATAAAGTGGCTTTTCAGCGCGTGGGTATTTTGAATATCGGTGAGATGGGTTACCACTGGGCACGGCTTTTAGCCAGTCACGGAGTCGAGGTGCTCACCTGTTCAAAGGGGAGGAGTGAGGTGACCTGCCGGCGCGCAGAAAACGCCGGCGTGAGGTCCGTTCCGTCTTTGGCAAGCCTTGTGTCGCAATCCGATCTTATCGTCTCGGTTGTGATCCCCTCTGCGGCCAAGCGTGTAGCCTCCAAGGTGGCAAAGGCTCTTTTAAAGGTGGAAAAGAAGGACTTTATCTATCTCGATGCCAATGCCATCTCGCCCATGACAGCACGCGAAATGGGACGAGAGTTCGCGCGGACCCAGGCGGGTTTGGTCGATGGGGCAATCATCGGTTCTGCGACAAGGCTCAACCAGGGGGCGGTCGTCTATGTCTCAGGCCCCGAGGCAGGGCGCGTCAGGGCGCTGGAGCAGTTTGGATTTTCCGTCAGGGTCCTAGGAGGCGATGTGGGTCAGGCCTCTGCCTTCAAGATCGTCTATGCGGGTTTGACCAAGGGGCTTCAGGGACTGTTCGTGGAGCTCCTGGTGGGGGCAAGAAAACTCGGCTTGTTAGATGAAATATTAGGACGCTATGAGGAGAGCTTTCCTGGTCTGGTCCAAAAAGTCGGCCAATCCATTGTCGGATTGCCGGTTCATGCGGCGCGCAGGGCGGAGGAGATGGTAGAGCTCCGTCGGACCTTTCGCCACCACGGATTGCAGCCCGTGGTGGTTCCTTCAGTGGGAAAGCTTCTCCGCGCGATCGGAGATCTTAAAGCGGGAAGCGCATCGGAGACTGGGACCAGGAAGGGTTCCCTGGCCGAGACGGTAGAGCTTTTCTTCCAAATGGGTCTTTTACAGGATCAAAGACCTGGGAAGGTGGTGAAGAGTGCTGGAGGCATAGAAACCAACACGAGGGAAGGAGTCTAACTGTGGCAAAGGCACAAAGGAGAGGCGAAAAGAAACAGGCCGAGTATGGGTCGGATATTGTTGTAGACTTGATGAAGGCCTTCGATATTGAGTATGCGGCTTTCAATCCGGGGGCAAGCTTTCGCGGGATCCATGACTCTATCGTCAACTACGGCGGCAACTATCGGCCCGAAACCATCTTTTGCTTTCACGAGGAGATCTCGGTAGCCCTGGCCCATGGCTATGCCAAGGCTAAAGGGAAACCGATGATTGCCATCACTCACAACATCGTCGGCCTGCAGCATGCGACCATGGCGATCTTTAATGCGTGGTGCGACCGGGTGCCTATCATCGTCCTTGGCGGCACGGGTCCCATGGACACTACGCGACGGCGCCCCTGGATCGACTGGATTCATACGGCCCTGGTTCAGGGAAATCAGGTCCGCGACTACGTGAAGTGGGACGATCAGCCCTATACCATCGAGGGCATCCCCGAGTCCTTTATTCGCGGATACCGCATGGCGACGACAGAGCCCACTGCCCCGGTATACATCTGCTACGACGCGGGATTACAGGAGGATCAAATCAAGGGGGAGATCGAGGTCCCTGACGTGACCCGTTTCTCCCCGCCGGCGCCGTTTCAGGCAAACCCTGAAGCCCTACGCAGGGCGGTGAAGCTCCGGGTCGAGGCAGAATCGCCTCTAATTATTGCTGATTTCCTCGGGCGCAATCCAGAGAGCGTAGCTTCTCTGGTTGAGTTCGCTGAGCTCCTGGCGATTCCTGTCCTCGACAAAGGTAATCGTCACAATTTCCCGAACACGCATCCTCTGGATGTATCTGGAGGGGCAGGTGAGCTTCTTAAAAAGGCGGATGTGATTTTGGCCCTGGATGTCCAGGACCTCTACGGTGCCATGACAACGGTAAACCGTACCACGCGCGTCATCGAATATGTGACGAATCTCTCGGTGAAGGTCATCCACATCTCTTTGAACGAGATGTTGGCGCACAGCTGGAGCACCGACTATCAGGCGCTGCAACCAACGGATGTGCCCATCTGCGCCGATACCTCTCTGGCGCTACCCGAGCTGACGAAGCTGTGCCGGGAGATGATGGGTAGCGACGGGAAAAAGAGGGCGCAGGTCGAGGTCCGGCTCAGCGAAACCAAAGGCATCCATGACCGGTTAAGGTCCAAGTGGATGGAAGATGCTCGCGTGACCACCACGCAGAAAGATATCTCCACGGCATGTCTGGCCTATGGTCTGTGGGAGGTCATCAAGAACGAGGACTGGGTCCTGGTCAATGGTAATTCCAACGGATGGGCGCGCCGGCTTTGGGATTGGACCAAGCCCAATCAGTATCTGGGGAGAAGCGGGGGTGCCGGATTGGGTTATGGGATGGGCGCCTCTATCGGGGCTGCCCTGGCCCACCTTGGGAGCGGAAAGATCTGTGTTGATATTCAGGCAGACGGGGATCTTCTGATGACCTCAAGCGCCCTGTGGACCGCAGCCAAACACAAAATTCCGCTTTTGATCGTCATGCACAATAACCAGTCGTTCTATAATTCCGAGGAGCATGGGGTGCAGATAGCCAAGTTTAGAAAGAGGCCGATGGAAACTGCAGGGATAGGGACCCATGTCGATGGTCCTCCGGTGAGCTTTTCCAAGATGGCGGAAAGCTACGGTGTCTATGGAGAGGGCCCGATCAGGAGGCCGGAGGAATTGATCCCGGCCCTCCAGAGGGCTCTCAAGGTGGTTAAAGAAAAACAACTCCCGGCCCTGGTCGATGTGATTTCGGAGTCGAGGTGACCGAATCCCTTTTGTGCTTTTCTAAAGCCGTCAAGTGTCAGGATAGCGAGATCGACCTCGGGCGTGCGGCCTTGCTCATCGCCCAGATGGACTATCCGGACTTGGATGTCGAGTCCTACCTGAAACGGATGGATCGGCTTGGGGCAGCAGTCAAGGACATGGCTGGGGATGAGGAGGGTGTGTATCGTCTCCTGGCCTGTCTCAATTACGTATTGTTTAGGCAGGAGGGTTTCAGGGGGAACCGCAGCGATTACTATGATCCCAAGAATAGTTTCTTGAACGAGGTCATGGACCGTAAGATTGGAATCCCGATTGCACTCTCGGTACTCTATCTGGAGGTGGCCCGAAGAGTGGGTTTGGCTCTACATGGAGTCGGATTCCCGGGCCACTTTTTACTCAAGCACGTTGACCGTGAGGGAGAGATCATTGTTGATCCATTTAATGGAGGTGAAGTTCGCTCCAATGACGAGCTTCAGGGTATACTCGACGATATCTATTCCGGGAAGGCTCTCCTCAAGTCCGAGTTTCTTTCACCGGTATCCAAGAGGCAGATTCTTACGCGCATGCTGAACAACTTGAGGGGGATCTATCTCCAGCAAGGGGATTTTTTAAAAGGTCTGTCTGTTGTGGAACGATTGGTTGTCTTGGAGCCAAACCCGGTTTGCGAATACCGGGATCGTGGGCTTCTCCACCTCAGATTAGAGAACTTTCCTCAGGCGTTGAAGGACCTGGAGACTTACCTCCGGCTCGCTTCCGATGCAGATGACGCGGACGAGATTCGGGAGCAGGTGTTGTATCTGAAAAAGCAGCCAACGCAGCTCCACTGAGAATATTTTAAGTCGAGGGCGCCAGGCAGCTATCCTGGACGCGAGTGGGCACGGAAGGTGAAGGCAAAGGATGCGGTTAAGAAGAAGTCCTTCAGCAGCGCGGCGACAAGCATGCCAGGGCGAATATTCCAGAATCTCTTTCTTTGCAGGTGACTCAATGTAGAGGACCAGAATTTATTGAGGTCCTGGCGGGAATAGAAGGCCCGGTTGCTGAAGGCGTCGAACCTGACGTGGGGAAGACGCATCTTTGACGGGAGACCGTGTCTCAGGCGGGAGTAGGTCTCCTGCCATTCCTGTATCCTGCTTCCGATCCGGATGCTCTTGTGGAGTTGGCCAACCTCGTCCAGCCACCGGTGAACGGTGTCTTCCTCCAGGGCAAGACTACGGCGGAGATCATGGATCCTGTTCTGGAGGCCTTCCCACTGCTTCAGGAAGCGATTCAAGTCTTTGCGAGTAAACAGGATCTTGGAAGATAGCTCCTCGAAGGGATCCAGCAGGGCCATGGCCTTGGCGGGGAGTGTTGCCCTGGCGTTACTGCAGACCTTTTGCCATTCTGTAATCTTCAGGGCCTGCCATATCTCTCCCTGAATTCTCTGAATCTCTTCGAGCCATCTCTCTTCCTTTTCGCTCTTCTTGCGTGTCTGGAGCCAGATCTCCTCCATCTCCTTCAAGAAATGGCCCCAGGACAAGAACAACTGAATCACTTCTTTGCTCCGCTTCCATAGGTGGACTCGAAGGGGATCTATGGCAAATCCAGGCCTCCTGGATGTCCTCTCCTTTAACCGGAAAAACCCTGCAACCATCGGGTGTTCTTTCTCGATCAGGGCGGCGTTCTTGTACCAGAAAAAGATCGACATTAGATTCCAGTAGACGCCTGGGTTGTGGCTCCAACGGGACAGGATCCGAATCATGTTTTCCTTGCTGTAGAAGCGTACCCATGCGTTATCGTAGGCCTGGGTCCACTCCTCGGCCGTCATTTTGGGATGCTTGATCGTGACGTGGAAAGAGTCTCGCTTGTTAAAGTCGGGGTCTATCCACTCTCCGGCCTTCTTCATTTTCCGGTGATCCTCGGATCCTGGTAGAGGTGTCAGCATGAAAAAGGATGCCTGGTCCGGCTTAACGACATCCATTAGATATTGGATGTCCTGGGGGACCTGCTCCTTTGTGTCGAAGGGAAAACCGATAATGTAACCGACATGGACGACCACGCCGGCATCGTACCATTCGCGAGCGATCTGCTCGTACTCATCGACGTGGTTTTGTCCTTTGCTCGCGGCCTTGAGGTTCTCCGGGTTGACGCTTTCCATCCCGATGAAGACCTGGGTACAGCCTGCCTTGGCGGCCAGGCGGACGAAGTCTTTGGGCTTGCGCGCCAGATCCACCTGTATCATGTACGAGAACTTGAGGCCCTCTTCCTGCAGGCGGATCAAGGCCTCGAAGGTCTCCCGCCAGAGTTTTTTCCGGGCAAAGTTGTCGTCTGTAAAGAAGTAGAAACGGATGCCCCGTTCGAAATAGTTTTTGCGGACGAGATCGGCGACGGCTTCGGGGTCCCGCTCGCGCATCTTGCGGCCCTGAACATTGATGATGGTGCAGAAACTGCAGGCAAAAGGGCAGCCGCGAGAAGTGTCCAAGGTTCCGAAGCCGGAGTATGAAAAATGCCTCATCGTCTTGGGGCTAATCACCGGCGGGGGTGCATCCTTGAGGTCCACAAGGTTCTGAAGATCCTGGGCAAAGGAGTAGATAGGTTTCAATTCTCCCCTCAGGACATCTGCCAAGATCCCTTCCCACTTGCCCTCCACCTCACCGGACACGACGCAGATGGAGTCTTTGACGAGCTCCTGAATATCCGGCTCCTGCTCTCCCAGCATGTTGATGGTCCCGCTGGTGTGGAAACCACCCAACAGGACGTCGATCCCGGCTGCTCGGAACTGTTTGCCTAGTTCTTTTGCCCTGGGGAGCTGGTTGGTCTGGACCCCGACTAAACAGACTATGAGCTTGGTGGATGGTCGGCGGCTCCAGCGAATAATTTTTTTTACGGGGATCTTCTCTGCAGTCTCGTCGAAGGTTACGATGTTGATCTTGATATTGCCGAGGACGCCGCGGTCTTTTACATCCTCAGTCAGGCCATGGAGGACGTTGAGCGTGTTACTGGGGAGGACCCCTTTCCAGAAGCGTATGACGTATCCCTCGTCGTCGTATTTCGAGGGTTTGATCAGCACGACTTCCAGTCTTTTAACACCGTTGTGCTTTACGCTTTCAACAACGCTCTGATTCATGGTCCCCAACTCACGTTTCGCCCACCCCAGACATTGCTTGGTGGTTGTAGCAAGTTCCCCTACTTTTATATTATATAGATACCTTATAATATACAGGGAAATAAGGGGTAGGTTAAGAAATTTCTAAAACTTTACAGTTCCCCGGGTTCCATGTCAACCTTTTCCTGTGAAAAAATCTCGCCCCTGGTCAAGCGGTCTGAATGATCCAGCTTTTTCGCGTTTCTAAGGTCTATCCTCCTAATTTCCCGGCCCTTACCGATCTCCACCTCCAGATCGAGAAGGGGGAGTGTGTTTTCCTCAGCGGGCCGAGTGGGGCCGGCAAGACGACGCTTTTCAACGTGATTTCCGGTATCTATCGCCCGACCAGCGGGGAAATCTTCTTCGAGGGCAAGCGGATATCGGGCCTCAGGGCGAGCAAGATCGCGGAAATGGGCGCCGTGCGCACCTTCCAGCGCACCGCCCTGTTCGAGGATTTCGACACCCTGGGCAACGTCTCGATCGCCCGCCACCTGCACGCCAAGGAAACCATCTTCGGCGCGATCTTCGGCACGGCGCGCAAGATGGAGCGGGCGAACGAAAAACGCGCCGAGGAAATCGTCGAGTTCATCGGCCTGGGCGAGGTCAAGCACGAGCTCGCCATCAACCTCTCCCACGGCCATCAGCGGGCGCTGAACGTCGCCATGGCGCTGGCGGCCGAGCCCCGGCTCTTGATGCTCGACGAACCGGTGACCGGCATGAACCCCACGGAAACGCACGCCATGACCGACCTGAGCAGAAAGGTCCGGGACGAGTCGGGCATCACGATCCTGCTCGTGGAGCACGACATGCGGACCGTGATGGGCGTGTGCGAGAAAATCACGGT
>JACZXR010000525.1 GCA_022571535.1 Deltaproteobacteria bacterium
GGCTACGGTCCCGCCCGGGAGGCTGCCTCCACTAACATTGTTGCTGCAGTGGGATATGAGTGATAGCGATACCTCCTCAATTTATTGCTTTGGCCGCTTCCCTATCCTATGCCTTGTGCCTTGTTTCGGCACGACGGGGATTGCACTATTCCAATCCGATTACGGTAACCTGCGTGTCGTTGATTGTTCACACGGTCACGCTCTGGACAGCCGTATTGATCACTGGAGGTATTCCAGAAGTTTCAACCCCTGCAGTTCTCCTTTTCGTCATTGCCGGCGTCATCCAGCCAATCATCCGGTTCTTTACCTACACAGGAGTGGAAAAGATCGGCGCCTCCCGCAGCGGTCCTCTGAGATCTACCCACCCCCTGTTTAGCACGATTATAGCCATTACAGTCCTGCACGAGCAGGCGGGTCCTTCGGTACTCGTGGGTACGGTTTTGGTGGTGATCGGTATCGGTCTTATTACCTACCAGTCAGAAAGGAGGCTTTCGATGTCTCGATGGTGGTACGTGCTTTTTCCTCTCACCGCAGCTCTCCTGGCGGGCATCGCGCACCCTATTCGACGCTACGCCTTGGGCATCTCCAACCAGCCGCTCTTTTTTGCCGCACTGGTCGGTCTTGTTTCTCTTTTTTGCCTTATCGTGTATCTAGTCCTACCCTTTAACAGACCTCGCCTGTCTTGGAATCGCAAAGCCCTGTGGCCTTTCGTCGCAGCCGGTCTGGCCGAGACCCTGGGGATCTTCCTGGTTATTACCGCCTTGAGCATTGGAAATGTAGTGGTGGTATCTCCTTTCGTGGCCATCAGTCCGGTTTGGGTCCTGCTGGGGACAGTTATCTTCCTGCGTGATCTCGAGCGGCTCAATGCCCGCACAGTCATTGGCACCTGCACTGTTGTTACCGGGACGATCGCTATTTCCTAGGTGGCTAGGAAGTGGGAGGATAAAGCCTTGCTAAGGTCAAGATTTCAAATTGAGGTGAAGCGTCCGCCTTTCTGCTAGCGAGTGAGCCCATGGCTTGGCCAGCAGGGTATAGAGTAGAGCGGAACCTATAAGCACACCTATGAGTATCCACAGCATGGAGCTGTAACTCTGGCTCTGGTCGTAAATTCTTCCCGCTAGGACAGGACCGATGACCCCTCCCCACATGTAGAAAAAACTCATGGTGCCTCGTATTTTGGCGAAGTGGCTTCTCCCGAAGATGTCTCCCACTGTCGCCCAGGTGATGGGGAACACGCTCTCAAGGACAACAAAGAGCGGAAGGAAAAACCAGAGCAACCACTCCTCTTGGGCATAGATCAGCAAAAAACAACCAGCTGCGCCGATGGCTGTGCACCAGGCCATCATCCGGGGTTTGTTTGCACTGTCGGCGAGCCATCCCAAGGCGAGATTTGAACAAAAAGATAAAAGGCCCATGATGCCTAGGAGGAACGCCGCCTGTTGCTGGCTGAGTCCCTTCCAGACCATGATGGGGACAAAATGGACCATCATCGTGCTGAGAGCGGCCGTTCGAAACATGGTGGCAAAAACGATAAGCCAGAAGGCGAGGGTACCCATAGCTATGGACAGCGTGGAGTCCGTCGAAATTTCCCTTGCGGGATTAGAAGGGACGTTATGCCGATTGGCTCCGCTGGTTGTGGGCGGTCGGTCGCCATCGGGGAGAAGGCCCATGCTCTCTGGCGAGCGACGCACCGTTGAGGCCAGGGGAATTCCGACGCATAGGAAGCTCAGCCCAGCTGCTACGGCTGCTGTGCGCCAGCCCCAGGTGTGAACGACAATCGCGAGGAGGGGTGTAATCAAGGCGCCCCCCAGGCCGATTGAGGCGCTGATCAGGCCCATGGCCGTGCTACGCCTTCGGATAAACCAGGTATTGGCCAAACTCATCGGCGAGTGCATGAAACCGGCGCCAAAGGAAAGGGAGATGATTCCCAAATAGACCAGCAGGAAGGTGTAATAGGTATTGACCTGGGAAAGCGTGATGTATCCCAGGCCGGACAGGATCAAAGCGGTTAACATGATCGGCCGGGGACCTAAGCGGTCAATGAGGTAGCCCGCTAGAGGCCCTTCAATTGCCCCCTCTGCTCGGGCCAACGAAAAGACCAGGGATGTGGACGCTCGAGTCAAGCCTAGATCACGGCTCAGCGGCAAGAAAAAGACCGTAAAGCCGTAGAAATGGAGACCGCCTCCCAGAATGCGCATCAAAGAGCCCACGGCGAGCATTCGCCAGCCGTAGTACAGCCCACCAAGCTTTCTGAACGTGGTTCTCAGGCTCATCGTTTTTCTGTGGCTCAGGGCGCTGGCTTGAAGGTCCTCTCCGTATCAACCCAAGGCTCGATGTCAAGACCTGATCTGCGATTCCCTGGTTGATCGGGAAAGAACGGGAGCAGCGTTGTTAAAGATGGGGGTTGTAGAGAGACCCTCGGGTTTTCGTTAACCCCGATCCGAAAAAATAATCGAGGCATTTCTGGTGTTGAGCGGCTTAGGACACCAGTTACCGGCATTTTGAGCGTCGGTCTGCAACTACACTAAAGGTGAGTTGCTGATTCATGCTTGAAACA
>JACZXR010000526.1 GCA_022571535.1 Deltaproteobacteria bacterium
GCCCCAGTCCTCATGACGGATTGGGGCCTTCTTTATTTTTGGAGAGAACGGGGGGCCCACTCCCGATTCATGAAAGCGAGGCCAAGGAGAGGCAAGGAAAGGCCATTCGTGAAATGCCTCCTCGACTGTCTAGGGCGCCAGATTCATCCGCCACAGCAGGTCTTTGAAGCGAGGGTCGTCGCGGAGGACCGACCGTGCCAGGAGTAGAGTCCGGAGAGTTGACAATGCCCACCGAATGACCAAGGATGACACTAGACGCTCCGTGCTTGGCGCGGCGGCTTTCGAACGGGTTGGGGACGGCCCCGGAAGCCGGGCGGGTTGGGACCCGCCGTGGATGGTACGCCCGAAAAAAGGAGGTGATTTAGTGGAAGATTCCAGTAGAGGTTATGCCGAGGTGGCGTTCTCGTAGCGACCCTCAGTGCTTCATGCGCCGGGAGACCCCGTTGCGGGGAAACCCAACGCCGCCGACGCAGACCACCTAGGGCCCCAGTCCTCATGACGGATTGGGGCCTTCTTTATTTTTGGAGAGAACGGGGGGCCACTCCCGATTCATGAAAGCGAGGCCAAGGAGAGGCAACGGAGATACCTTTGCGAAATGCCTCGTTGGCTAGTCTAGGGCTCTAAATTCATCCGCCGCAGCAGGTCGTGGAAGCGAGGGTCTGAGCGGAGGTAATGGTAGGGAATCTCTACATTCGGGGAGCACTAGAAGAGGCGAACCGACCTGACGCCTCCTCTTTGCGCTTAGCTTATGAGATTACCAGCGGTCGCGTCCGCCGCCACCTCCGGATCGCTCCTGCTGTGGTTTGGCCTCGTTTACCGTAAGGCTTCGTCCTTCAAGGTCAGTGCCGTTCAGGTTCTTGGTCGCTTCTTCAGCCTCGGCCTGAGAGCTCATTTCTACGAAGCCAAAGCCCCGTGACCGACCCGTCATTCGGTCTGTAATCACCCGGGCTGATTCTACGGTTCCGTGTGGCGAGAAAATTTCCTGTAGCTTGTCGTCCGTAACGGAATACGGCAAACCACCTACGTATAGTTTGTTATTGCTCATGTTCTCCTCCTAAGAGAATGTTACTGTCATCAACCCTGAAATATTGACCACGAAAGGAGCAGAACACGGTAACTTTTCATTCGGTGTCACGATTCTGGTCGGTTATTCCTTGGGGGATCTTCGCAAGGTGAGACGCGAGTAAAGGTCTTCCAATAGTGTTTTCATCGACACCCTCAGGAGACCTTAAACTGGGGTAGTCGCCTGGACTATACCCCGCCCTTCAATGCATGTCAATGCAGCCGACTCCTTTACGTGTGTACGCTTGTGGCCAATCATCGGCGATAGATGCCGCAAAGAGCCAAGAGCCACTTCGCGATCACCGCAAGACATGGCTGCGACGGTAGTGTTCGTCCGCGGCTCTTGACCTTGCCCTCACAGGATTTTAAGGGTTGTCTAACCCACTACTTTGAAGCGTAATGCCGACCAGATATCATCCACAGACACCTGTGCCACGGCCTTCAATCCTATCGTTTTGGCATAAGCAACAATACTGTCTCTATTGATATCAGCGTCTAACTGATTCCCCTTGGGATATGTCACCCACACCAGGCCACGTGACCTAAGTGCATTGCTCAGCCCAGAAAGTTCCTCCTCTAATTTCTTACGCTTGGTTACGAAAAACTGGATCACATCAAATTCACCTTCCAGGGAGTTGGCGACGGTCACATTGTCCGGCAGCTCACCTAATAGCTGGCTGTACCCCACGGGTGGATTAAGGATAGCGATACGATAACCCTCTCTGATGTACAGTTTGTTAGCAAGTGGCCGACTCACGGCGATCTATCCCTCAACGCCGGCTGAAAGCCTGATGCTAAATCTGCAGGGGTGAAAAGGCAATCAAAATCATCCTCAAATGGGGTTTGAGTTGGCTGGAGTGAGTTTGCCGCGGGCACACTTTAGGCACACCCGTTGTTACCATTATCGTAGTTCGTGGGGGCAGGTCAACAGTTGGGCCACAAGACACCGGCAATGACTGCGCGTTATTCGCACCTCTCCAAACAATACCTCAGGGAAGCTGTTGAGTCTCTGGACGAGTTGCATGAAGTAGCCATCGGTTGAGCGTTATTAACTTCGTCCACTACTCATGAGTTTCATCCGTGTTCTCCGGCCGATATCGTGGTACTCAATCTCTTGCTCGGTCACGTAATGGGTTCCTGCCACATCGTCGAAAGTGATCCTGACAGGAAGAAGGACAACCGGGTCGGGATCGTTTACTCGATCTATCCCGTACGTCAATAGTTGCCAAATCATTCCTGGCTGAATGGCTGCCTCTGTGGTGCCGGGTCTGGTTACACCTGGGTGGGCTTGAATCTCGCCACCACTCTCTAACATGGTGTTGCGTTCACGTCTAAATTGACCAGTCCAAGTGTTTCTAGGGTTGGTTATGTTTCCAACTTCGATATTGAATGCTGGTCCGGGTCCTATATTTCTTATGAAGGGAAGGTGATCACCCTCCCTGAACTCCATGACCACGATAGGCCGAAATTGCCGAGCTTGCTTGGCGTAGTAA
>JACZXR010000527.1 GCA_022571535.1 Deltaproteobacteria bacterium
GGGGGTGACGATGCGCGTCGGATCGAGGCCGAGGTCGTAATCAAGGCCGAGCCCCAACATCGAGCGCCGCCGTTGCCGGCCGATAACGCCTTGGACCAGATCACCGGCCTGCAGGGTTTGCAGGGTTTCTATCTCGCTGCGGACGAGGCGTAAGTCGCGGCGTTCCGGCTGGATGCGCGAGGTGCAAGAGCAAATCAGAGGTATTACAGTAATCTTTTCACGACAAGGAGAGAAGGCAGATAGTGTCATCCAAAGGCTGGCCAGGGAAATGGGCAGCGGGTGCGTCGTTGTGACTTCGGACCGGGAGGTGCGTAGGGCTGTAGAGGCTAGCGATGCAGCTGCCATCTACTCGGGAGAATTTAGATCAAAACTTAAAAGCCTCGACGTTGAGACCTTTCACGACGAAGATCAGGTGCCGACTCACCCGACAAGCCAGGCATTCCACCATCAGGGTAAAAGAGGAAACCCCCGGAAGCTCTCGAAGATAGAAAGAAGGCGCAGGGAAAGGCTCAAAAAGCTATAGAAATTTAAGAGCTTAGGGGGTGCCATCTGTTTGCTTGACATTGCCTGTTTGGAGTAATAAAAGTCAACCCCTTGACAAAGCTAGGTATGTTGGATTTGTATAAGGGCCGTGGTGGATAGAACATGAGGGGGGGGTTGCATGGCCAAAAACAAAAATGAGCGGAAGGGAGGTGAATGATCAGCTTTTATTTGCTCGCACGAGTTTACGGGAACAAAGAGGGAATGAAACCAATTAAGACTAAATGAATAAGGTTGAGGGTTGTGAGGGGAAAATTTTCTAGTTAATTAAAAAAGGGGGGGAGAACTATGCTGAGACCAATAAGACTTATCGTTAAGTGGTGGCTCATTTCAGGATTGCTTTTGGGCCTTTCCTTATCTCCGCTTTTACAGGGTAAAGGCCTGGCCTGGGAGCCGAAGAAGCCCGTCGAGTTCGTCATTATGGCCGGTAAAGGGGGCGGCGCTGACAGGATGTCCCGCCTGATGCAAACCGTCATCGAGAAGCACAAGTTCTCGTCTAAACCGTTCATCCCCATCAACAAGCCGGGCGGCTCGGGCGCCGAATCGCTGATCTATCTGAAGCAGCATGCCGGCGATAACCACGTGATCATGGTCACCTTGAACAGCTTTTATACGACGCCGTTGCGCCAATCCAAGCTCGGAGTCGACATCGAGACTTTTACCCCAATCGGGCGGATGGCCGAGGACACCTTCCTCCTGTGGGTGCACAAGGACAGCGGCATTAAAAACGTCGATCAGTTTGTCAAAGCAGCCAAGGCCAAGGGTAACGACTGGATCATGGCAGGCACCGGCAAGGGCCAGGAGGACCAGCTGCTGACGAGTTTTCTGAACAAGGCTTATGGACTCAACATGAAGTACATACCCTTCAAAGGCGGCGGTAGAGTCGCCAAGGAGCTGGCCGGCAAGCACGCCGACTCAACCGTGAATAACCCGTCGGAGCAGCTCGGTTTCTACCAGGCCGGCAAGACGATCCCGATCGCCGCATTCACTCCGACTCGGCTGCCGCTGTTTAAAGAGGCGCCGACCTTCAAAGAACTCGGTAAGGACTTCGTCTACTTCATGCAGCGCAGCGTCGTCGGGGCGCCCGGAATGAGCAAGGAAGCCGAGTCGTTTTACCGGAACGTCTTCGCCCAGGTCTATGCCTCTGACGAGTGGCAGAAATACATGACGAAAAAGAGCCTCCGGGGGGGATTTCTGACCGGCAATGCGCTAAAGAGCTACTGGGTCAAAGAGAAGGCAATCCACAAGGTGATGCTGAAGGACATCGGAGAAATAAAGTAATCGGACTCCAGAGTTTCGGCAGCGACTGAGAAGGGAGAAGATCACCAGCATGCGATGGGCAGAGCTCGTTATGGCAGGCGTCATGGCGATCTTCTCCCTCTACCTGATGTGGAAGAGTGCGGAACTTCCCATCGGCTGGATCTCCGGAGAGGGTCCAGGCGGTGGGGCGTTCCCCTTCTGGTTATCTGCGGGCATGCTCATCTGCACGCTCTGGGTGATGGTGCGTTGGGTCAGGAAATCGAGCATGCTGTCGCGATCCACCAAACCTTACATGGACAGGCGATCTTTCAAGCTGTTCCTGATCGGGGCAGGCTCGCTGGCGGTGATGATCGGGTCGATTCACCTCATAGGAGTGTACGGGGCAATCCCGCTGTTTCTCATCTTTTATATGCGATACCTGGGCCACCATAGGTGGCTCACAACTGTGGCGCTGGCAGCTAGCACGCCTATTGCCCTCTTCCTTTTCTTCGAAATCGCCTTGAGGATCACCCTGCCAAAAGGCCTGACCGAACCCCTTTTCTATCCGTTGTACGACTTCTTTTTCTGATGACTTGACCTAACTCACGGCCGGCATCCCGAGCGTACTAGTTCTTGGGCGTTAGATTCTTACCGATAAAATGTTCAACAGAACGACTTCAACAAAGTTTTTCGCGCCAAGACGCCAAGACCGCAAAGAAAAATATTTTCCTATTTCTCCGAACTTGGCGTCCTTTGCACCTTTGCGG
>JACZXR010000528.1 GCA_022571535.1 Deltaproteobacteria bacterium
GAACCGGCAACTCACCTCCAGTATAGTTGCAGACCGAAGATCATAATGTCGCTAATTGCTGCCATATGTTGCTCCAAACGGGGTATGCCTCGATTATTTTTTACGGATCGGGGCTAACAGCTCTTCACTTCGATCCGATGCTCACCTGTCTGCGTGTCCGCACAGACAGGCCCGCACAGGCAGATCAGAGCTGCTTTCTTGGGCTGATTAATGTTGGATCGTGGTTAATTCATCTGCAGGACCCAATCTTTTTGCTTAAAGATCTCGTTGAGGATGCGTTCGTCCTCTGCAGTCGGAAGCACTTCGGCGAGATGCCTCTGGTACTCCTCTTCGGAGAGCAATCGTCCATCCCTGCTGTAGGGCTTGCCAGCGTCATTCCCGATCGACCGATTGAATTTCAAATCCGGGATCGTGAGCTTGGTCTGGCCCTCCGGGATGAACTTGTTCAGGTTATCCACCAACCCCTGACACTCCTTTAGATAATGACCTCGGGCCATCTCGTTGAGTCTCTCCTTATCCGCCACTTCCTTGTTTTGGTCCTCATCGTAGCGACCCTTCAACCCCCAAACGTAAGTCCACTGCGCGGAGGAAGAGTGATCTGTGCCAAAGAGATCGTAGGCCGTAGAGAGCCACTTGTTAAAGTATTTCTGGATGATCGGAACGGGGATCTTGCCTGCTCTAACGACGCGCGTGAGACCAGTATTGCCGGTAAACATATGGAAGAACTCCTCTTTCAGCATGGCGGTCACGCTCCGTGCCAGGGGGGCGAAGGCGGAATGGCTCAGCATGGTGAGCTGGAATTTCCCGTCGCGATCTACGAATTGGGTATAGGTGAAAAAATCCAGCCAGTTGTTGACCGGCTCGTTAAAGGACCCTAATAGGCGGTTGCCCTTCCCCGCCCTGCGCTCCAGAAGTTTCTGCGCCTCCAGCTTTCCTGAATCGCCGAAGTAGTTCACGAGCAGGTAGCACATCTGCCAACCGTGTCGCATCTCGTCGCTGTTGACCCGGGTCAAGGCCTGGAGATCGTAATCGGTTGGGGCGGTGTCCAACAAGTTCCTCTGCTGTTCCACAGAGGCAAACTCCGTATCCCCCTGATAGACAATCAGGTTCAGCAAGGCGTCGCGTATCGATTGGTTTGGTATCTGCCCTACCCTTTCCCACTTTGACCGACCCTTGAAATCCCCAAACTCGACCTCAGAACTGTGAAGCTCGCCGAGCTTGGTTACAAACTTATAGTCTCCTAAGAGGGAGGGGTCGTAGCCGATGTCCTTCTGCCACTCACGAAAACAGTCGATCCAGTCATCGAAGGTAGCTATTATTGCCATTGGTTCTCCTTGAAAAGAAAATTGGATTAATTCGAACGACCGTTCGAATCATAGCCGATAAAAAGAGGCAAATCAACCGCTTAAACTACCCTCTTGACAGGATTGGCAAGTTTTAATATTCTTCGCGTCTTAACTGGGCAACCATGTTATGCTCGGAGAAGAAAAATTTACTCGGTGCCAGAATATTTAACGTTCCTAGAGGAGGTAGCTATGGTTAAGAAACTCAAGTTGCTTACAGCAACAGTTATGGGGATTGGCCTTTTTGCGGGCCTGGTGTTCACTGCTGGTGCAGCAGAATTCTTCAAAGGCAAGACTATTACCTTCGTTGTAGGCTTTTCGGCCGGCGGCGGGTTCGACACCTACACCCGGCTGATTGCCCGCCATTTTAGCAAGCACATCCCCGGCAACCCGACAATTGTCGTGCAAAACAGGACCGGGGCCGGAAGCCTCATCGCAGCCAACTATATATACAACAGAGCAAAACGCGACGGCACGGTTATCGGCAACTGGATTGGTGGTCTGCTCCTCCGGGAGGTTTTGGGAGATAAGGCGATTAAATTCGAGGGCCGGAAGTTCAACTGGCTTGGCGTGCCGACGCCAGATAATGGCGTCTGCGCCTTCACCAAGGCGAGCGGCATCAAGAACATTGACGACTGGTTTGCTTCCAAGCGAGATATCAAGATCGGGGCCACCGCTCCGGGCTCCTCTACAGACGACCCGCCCAAGCTCCTCAAGGTAGCCACCGGGCTCCCCCTGAAGGTCATTGAAGGATATAAGGGCACATCCATGATCCGGCTGGCCGCCGAGTCTGGAGAAATCGACGGTGGGTGCTGGGCCTGGCAGTCGATAAAAGTCACCTGGCGTAAGGGGATAGAGTCAGGGAATGTGCGACCTGTACTCCAGATGACGGAAAAATCCCACCCTGAGCTCAAACATGTCCCTTTGGCTATTAAGTACGCAAAGACCGCTGATGGCCGCGCGCTCCTGAAGGTCGCCAACGATGCCCATAGTGCCGCTGTTCGCCCATACTCCTTGCCGCCAGGCGTACCACAGGACCGTGTCCGGATTCTCCAGAAGGCATTCATGGATACCATGAAAGACCCTGCAATGCTGAAGGAGGCCAAAAAGTCCAACCTTGAGATCACTCCCATCGATGGAGTAGCAACAGGGAAGGTGCTTTCAGCTTTGTACAAACTGGATTCTGCCATGATATCTAG
>JACZXR010000058.1 GCA_022571535.1 Deltaproteobacteria bacterium
TAAGTTTATTAGTATCTTGACGAGTGACATTTCCCTGAAAGCCGACATCCCTCGGGCCGAGCCCTTCCGAGGGCGGTCAATGTATCTCTGCCTTGGTGGCTGCTGCCCCTCCACTCCGAGGGTGGTTAGGTCCTCGGTCTGGGCCAGAACGCGACCTCTGTACTCCTGTGCCCACGCTCTCCAGGACTCGCCCCTGGTCGTCTGATGGCTACTTACTTATGAACTCCTTAATAGTAGCCTGTCCGATATGCATCTCTTCGAGGTGGTTAGGAATGGAGAGTAAGGAGCCTCTTCAGGGCGTTCTCTTTTTCCGTCCTCTCGAGCCTTGCTCGTCCCAGGCACCGACGCAGGATCTCAATAGACTGATCGTAACCTTTTCGATTCACTGGATATGGATGGCCGTCTTTACCTCCGTGGGCGAAGCTAAACTTCACAGGGTCTTTCCAAGAGGCCGGAGTACCATGTGTGATTTCCGAGATCAAGGCCAGGGCCCGGAGTGTCTTTGCCCCTACACCTGGCATCCCCAAAAGTGTTTGAAAATTATCTACCTTGGCCTCATAGGTCTTGAGCAAGACCTTTTCGATGGAATCGGCATGAAGGTCCCTCAGAGAGACCTCGTGATGAGTCGGGAGGGAGAGGGTCTGGAGCATTTTGAGTTCCTTTGTGAGCTTTTCTGGTCGTTCGTGAGAGAGTTTTGTGATGACTTCCTGGGCCTTCTCGCTCTCCAAGGTAACCAGGTTGAGGGACCTTTCCTTGCGTATATCGCTGCAGATCGCAGAATGGGGGTCCAGGGTAAGAGATCGGATTCCTTCTGAGTACCAGTGGTAGCGGCGGGCAAACCGGTCGCTCATTCCTTGCTGAACAACTGCCCAGTGGCCGTTAAAGGTGAAGAAGAAGTTGTGGTGGTAGAGTTGGAAGCCGTCCTGCACTGCGTTGTTGTCGATTTTGGCGGTTAGGCGGCTAAGGGTGACTAACTCTTCTGGATCCCTCTTCAATGGAAGTCTGTCAGCGGCGTCAAGGATTTCCGACGGGGTCTTGCGTGAAGTTCGGCCTTTCCGCCGGCGATGACAATGCCGAACTCTTTCTCCCTGCCTTTCAACCCTACCTTGAGGGCGCCGCATACGGTGGTGGTAACGCCGGAGGAGTGCCAGTCAAAGCCCAGGACGCAGCCTAATGATTGAAACCAGTAAGGGTCTGAGATTCGGATCAGTAGTTCTTCTGGACCGTGGTCCTCAATGATGAGACGGACAATTTCCCTCCCCAGCCGCACCATCCTTTGAAATAGCCACGCTGGCGCCTTTCCCCCGTGAAGGGGGAGGTGGGCAATACCGGTCTGCTGCATGTTCCGTCCTATTCATCGGATTCTCCGAAGTGGTCTCTCAAAATGCGCTCCTTGATATACTCGAGGGCGCCGAGATCGTGGAGGATATCCCCTCCGGTATCATAGAAAAAGATGTCGCCGTTTTTATTGCGGGCAATAGCCACCAGCCAATCCAACTCATCACGATCTTCCAACATATAGTTGATGGCCTGGTTTGCCCCCTTGCTGGCAATGATGGTCACCTTGGGTTTTGGTCTTTTTTTCGGCACGGTCATCACATAGCCTCCTCACTCAAATATTAGTCTATAGCAAAAGCCTGGCATTCCTCAACCCCGTGGGTGCCTCCCGAAAACACTTAACCCCGATCCGACAAAAAGCTCAACCTAATATACAATCCTGGGCCGATGTTAGGGAGTTGCCGACATATTGATCGCAGGTCTATGAGTTTACTGATGGTGAGTTGTTGATCCATGGTACGAACAGCTTTTCGCTCAGGTCCTAGCCTCATCAGGGCTCATTTCTTGGCCTGATTATTTTCGGATCGGGGTTAACTGCTCAGATCGGCTTTTGGTGTGAGATCGCTATGATATCAAGCGGAATTATGGATGCTTGCTAGTGCAAGCAGGTTGTACTTGGACTTGTATTTTTGCACAATAAATCTAACTAAAGATATTTGAAATTTGCTGTTGAATTTGGGTTTAGGGAATCGGATAAACTAGGCCTCGCGCAAAGGCGCAAAGGGCGCCAAGTTCGGAGAAATAGGAAAATATTTTTCTTTGTGGTCTTAGTGACTTGGCGCGAAAAACTTTGTTGAAGTCGTTCTCTTGAACGTTTTATCGGTAAGAATCTAACCGAAGATATTTGAAATTTGCTGTTAGGTTCCATTTGGTAATCCACCTGACGTGGAAATGTCATTCTGAGCTCTTCGCTCCCCGTCATTCTGAGCGAAGCGAAGAATCTCTATTGGGGGCTCAGAGCTTGCCCTGAGTAGAACGAAGGGATAAACCCTTGTGGTGAGTAAACCCCGTACCACGGACTTACGTCCGTGGCTTTAGGGCGCTGCCCTTACAGGGAGGTCGGAACATTCACCCCCGCGCTTACGCACGGGGCGTTTTGTGGTACGGGGTAAACCGAACCCATCCGCGAAGAATCTCGAAGCGTCCCCGGGCAAAAGAGGGATTCTTCACTCCGCTGCGCTACGTTCAGAATGACACCTCTCCCCCAACGCCTCAAAAGGGGAGAGGTCTGAGGTGAGGGGTGTCCTTACTGATATTGTGAGAGAGAAATTCTCAGATTATGCACGTAAGAATCAAGTTACGGCGAACACGGGGTTTGAATCCCCGTGTTCGACCAAAGGGGAGAGCCTCCGCTTCTCCCCTTTGGAAACCCCATCGGCTTTGTGCCCGCCTCAAAAGGCGGGGTTTACATTGAATCTAATGTCTACGAAGAAGAACCTTTCTGGGCCAGACATTGTCTAATGGATCATGAAGGGAGAAGCGACTGGGAGTGGGTCCAGAGGGTTCAAGCTGGGGAAACTGATGCCTTTGAAGTGCTGGTCCGTCGCCATGAGAAGTCGATGGTTAACTTGCTATATCGCTGGCTGGGAGACTACGATGAGGCGGCGGAGGTTTCCCAGGAAGTTTTTCTCTCGGCCTATCGGTCCATCAGACGGTTTCGAGGAGAGGCAAGGTTTTCCACCTGGCTCTACCGGATCGCTGTGAACCATGGAAAGAACAGGCGAAAAAGTATGCTTGTTTCACATCAACGCATGGTACCGTTAGAAGTCATCGACCCTGTGGGAAATGAGGCACAGGATCCGGCAAAAGCGGCTGAAAAGGCGGAGATCCACGACCTGGTCCAGAAGAGTCTGAGGGCCCTAGATGCCGATGATGCCTTGCTCATCCTTCTCCACGACCTGCAAGATGTTCCGTATGAAGAGATTTCAAAGATTCTCGATATTCCCATCGGGACTGTGAAGTCACGGTTACACAGGGCGCGGCAGGCGCTGAGGCCTAAGCTCGCCCCCTACTTTTCTCCGAAGAAGGGACAACAATGAACTGCGAGGAGGTTCAGGCAAGGCTTTTAGAATATCTCGAAAAATTACTCGACCATGAGATTCATGGGGCTGTGGAGAGTCACCTTTCCTCCTGTTCCCGCTGTCAGGGTGAGGCTGAAAGTCTGGCCGAAGGCATTCGGAGTGTGGCTGATCTTCCGTCTGTGGAGCCGCCTCTAGGTTTTTCTCAAAAGGTCATGGCGCATATTCGGGAAGAAGCTGAAAGACCCCGCCTCTGGCATCGTCTCTTTATGCCGATTGGGGTCAAAATCCCTATACATGCTACTGCTTTACTTCTTGTGGGTGGCTTTGCCGTCTATATCTATCAAACAAGCCAGCCGCCTGAGATGCAGCTGGCGAAATCTCAGCGGGCAAAAACCGAGACGACAGTCCGGACGGACCTCTTATTGGAAGAGAAAGATGTCCAATCTTTCATGTCCCCTGCCCCGCCTTTTGCCCTGTCGGATCAGAGGGCCAAGGTTGCTGATGAGGTTGGAGAATCTTTAAAACGATCCGAAAAAGCGGGACGGGAAGAATTGGGCTCGCTCAGATATCGCAGGAGGCAAGCAGTTCCTTCTAAAGAACCCACGGCCACGTTGGCTCATCCTAGCCGGGCCCCGTCTGTTCGAACCGCCGACTATGAATTTGTCCTCACACCCCGAAAGACCTCGAAGGACATTAGGGTTCTGCGTGAGCAACTAAACGACTTGGTTAAACAGGTGCAGGGTGAATATGTTCAGACCAAGCGCGAGGCGAAAATGCTTAAGCAAGACCTTCTCCTTGAACCTCAGACCATCTGGATCAATCTCTCGGAGGATAAGTTTGATCAGTTGAAGACTGAATTGGCCTCTCTGGGAAAGCTCGAGTTAGTATCTCGCGCCTTATCATCCGAAGATCGCCCCGCTCTAAAAGCACGCTCGCAGCTCCGGATTAAGATTACGATCCTCCCGCCTAAAGAGTAAGAAAAGACTCACCCATATAGTCGCCCAGTCCTTATAAAACACTAATCAAGTTATATCGAACACGGGGATTCAAACCCCGTGTTCGATATAACTTGATTGGTAAAAAAAGGCCTTTTATCGCACCATTTCTGAAAGGACCTCGACATGGAAGGTGTGGGGGAAGAGGTCAATGGGTCGGACTCGGGTCAGCCTATATCCCTTTTTGCTCAGCGCTGAGAGGTCCCGTGCCAGGGTGGGTGGGTTGCACGACACATAGAGGATTTTGTCAGCATTCAGAGATGCCAGTTCATGCTCCAACCCCTTGGCCCCTGATCGTGGTGGGTTGAGGATGATCTTGGAAAACTGCTCCTGATCGGTCACCAATCTTCTCACTGCTTTGGGGACATCAGAGCAGAGCCAGCGAATGTTTTCGATCCGGTTAAGCCGACCGTTTTCCTTGCCGTTTCTGATGGATTGAGGATTGCCGTCTACTGCGACGATTTCCCCGGCGCGCCGGGCTGCGGGCAGACTCAGGTTTCCTGTACCGGAGTACAGTTCGAGCACGCGGTCTTGATGGTCGAACTCTCCCCACTGGAGGATTTCGCCGACGAGCAGGTTGTTTCCCTCCCGATTCACTTGCGTGAAAATATTCCCGTCCACCTCCATGATCAAATCGTCTTGCGACTGAATGTGAATCTTCGTGCGACCCCAGGACCGGTGCCAACCTGGTCCGGAAATAATAACCCCTTTAATTTCCTTTTGCCCGGAAACAAAAGGTGCGCATAACGCATCATCTTCCTGGAAGAATCTCTCCTCTGACCTCCCTACCAGGACGGTTTGTTGTTCCCCATCGCTCATAATTATCTCTACAAATCGGAGTTTTGTTCTGAGCCCTTTGATCCATTCCCTGGCAACGCTCAGGTGACGATCCACTTGGGGATCGGCAATGAGACAGGAATCGATCTCAATCAACTCGTGGGAAAGAGCCCGGTAGAAGCCGAGTCTTTTGCGGCCATCGCTCTGCAAGCGGATACGGCGCCGGTAGCCGTATTCTTGCGGCGAGCGGAGGATCGGAAGAATTTGAAATCCATCGAGCCTCCCGATGCGGTGTAAGGCATCTACAACAATCTTCTCTTTTGCGGCGAGCTGACCTTCGTACTCGATCTGCTGCCAGGGACAGCCGCCGCACCTTTCGAAGTACGGGCAGGGAGGGGCTTGACGCAGGGGGGACGGCTTTAGCAGGTGGGACAGCTCACCAATGGCGTAATTTCGTTTTTCTGCCACGATCCGTACCCCCGCTTCATCGCCCGGGACGGTTAGTGGGACCAGGATGACCCGTCGATTATCCCTACCGATGCCGTAAGGGCCATACGTGAGAGAGTCGATTTTTAATTTTAGCTCTGTTGACATTAGCAACCGGCTTTCGGACTGTGGCTAACAGGCACATTGTTGACCGCTCATGGCTGGTTTAGCGTCTCTGTCATTGCCGCGGAGTCTCATGCTATAAAGGCAACGAGTCGGATAATACAATATAGAGAGAAGCAGAGAATAATGGAACCTCAGCGCGATCCCCGCCTTGTCAAAGGAATTGAGGAATTTAACCAGGGGCTCTTTTTCGAGTGCCACGAGACTCTGGAAGAGATCTGGCTGGAGGATCACGGCGAGGACCGTGAATTTTATCAGGGGATCATCCAGATCGCTGCGGGCTACTTTAAATGGGAGCAGGGGGTTCTCATGGGAGCGATCAAGCTGATGCGATCGGGATTGGAGAAGATTTCGGCCTATCCTCCGATACACCTCGGAGTCAAAGTGGATTCATTTGCCCACGGAGTCAAGGCGAATCTGAGAGAGATCGAGATAGCCCATCAAACCAAAGGGAACCCCCCCGAACTCCAGATTCCGCCCCTTTCCTTGAAAAGTGGAGATATCCTTTAACGGGAAGCGGCGGCTCTCCTCTTTGCCCCTAGCCATAATTTGGTTGAATACCCGTACAACATGATACGCTTATTCAACGTCCGAAAGGTCTATCAGCAGGGAAAAAACGAGATCACCGCCCTGGCCGGGGTCTCTCTCCACATACCACAGGGGGAGTTTGCGGTGATTGTGGGCCCCAGTGGGTCGGGCAAGAGCACACTCCTCCATCTGATGGGAGGGCTGGATCGGCCTACTGAAGGGGAAGTGATGGTGGAAGGGCGCATTATCTCGCAGATGCCTGATAATCCCGTGACCCTTTTCCGGCGGCGAAAAATCGGGGTCGTCTTTCAGTTCTTTAATCTCTTACCTACTCTGACGGCGGTAGAGAATGTCATGCTACCGTTGATTCTGGACGGGCAGTCTAGGGTAAAGGCCAGTGCCAGGGCGGAGACATTGCTAGAGCGGGTGGGCCTCTCCGGGCGCAAGGGTCATCTCCCCGAGGAGCTTTCGGGGGGAGAGAACCAGCGGCTAGCCATTGCCCGGGCATTTGTCTTTGCCCCACCGATCCTCTTGGCCGATGAGCCCACCGGAAATCTCGATTCGGGAACGGGCGAGTCGATTCTCGAACTGATCCGCCATATCAACAGGGAAGAGGGCTGCACGGTGGTTATGGTCACCCACAATCCCAGGGCAGCGGGATACGGCGGCCGGGTCATCCATCTAAGAGACGGCCTGATTGAGGAGGGGAATTCTCCATGATCGGGCTTTTTCGCTTTGTGAGTTTTCCGCATGCACGGCAACATCGGCTGCGCACCTCACTCACCCTGATTGGGATTACCCTTGGGGTGGCGGTGATCATCGCAATTTCCATTGTCAATCGGACCCTCGTGAGCTCTTTTCAGCGGACCATCGATCTCGTTGCAGGTAAGTCGGTGCTGCAGGTGCATAACGCTGAAAGCGGTCTTAAAGAATCCCTGTTCCCTGTGATTCGTGATACCGAGGGAGTGAAAGATGCAGCCCCGGTAGTTCAGGGGTTTCTTCCCATTGTGGGCTTTGAGGGGGAGAGGCTGTTTATATATGGAGTTGATCTCTTGGCGGATTTTTTTATTAGGGACTACCGGTTTCTGGGTGCTCCCTTCGACTTCGAGGCCGCCCTCGATTTTATGGCGCAGCCAGACTCTATTGCACTGACAGTATCCATCTCACAGCGCCTGGAGTTGCCCGTGGGTTCCGTGATTACTTTGACAACAGCCACGGGGGCGCGGTCCTACACTGTGCGTGCCCTGCTCAGGGAGGAAGGCGCGGCAAAGGTCTTTGGAGGAAGCTTTGCCTTGATGGATTTGCCGGTTGCTCAAATAGCCTTCGGGAAAGAGCACAAGCTCGATATTGTGGATCTAACCGTTGAGGAAGGAGAAGAAATCGACCGGGTCAGGGAGAGGATCCTGGCGCGGCTAAACGGGATGGCCCAGGTGGAGCGTCCGAGCAGAAGGGGAGAGCAGATCGAGTTCCTGCTCACCTCTTTTCGTGTCGGTCTGTTCTTTGTGAGTCTGATCGCGCTCTTTGTCGGTTTTTTCCTCATTTACAACACGGTCTCTATCTCTGTGGTTCAGAGAAAGCGAGAGATCGGGACTTTGCGCTGTATAGGATTGCTGCGGCGTGATGTTCTGATGCTCTTCGTCATCGAGTCTCTCGCCATTGCCCTTATTGGGTCTCTGTCCGGGGTCTTTGTTGGCGCCCTCTTGGCAAAGGGGGCAGTCCTCTTGGTCGGGAGGACGGTGAGCAACCTTTTCCTTCAGGTCGATTTGGCAGAGACAGCAATGGCCCTAGGGGATATTTGGGTCGGCCTCGGAAGCGGTTTGGGAGTCTCCCTTTTGGCTGGTCTTTACCCCGCCATGGAGGCCACCCGGGTCAACCCTGTTGAGAGTTCCCGGCAGGCGGTGTGGACGCCAAGATCTCAACGGATCTCTCGGACATCCCTAGTGGGTTTTCTCCTCCTGCTAATGTCTCTTCTGCTTTTGCTTTATTCCCCCGCCGGATTGGACGGCCTGGGGAAGTTTCATTTAGGGGTGGCGGCAACGTTGCTCTTTCTGCTCGCTTTATGTTTTCTCTCTCCGCTCTTTGTCCTCGGGTCTGTTCGGTTCCTGCGTCTGTGCCTTATGCGCTTTACCTGGGTTGGGGGGCAACTGGGCCTTGACAACCTTGCCCGCAATCCGGTTCGGTGTGGGATCACCGTTGCCACTCTGATGATCAGCCTGGCGGCAATCTTTACTATCTCGGTCTTTATCCACAGCGTGCGTGGCTCTTTGCTCACTTGGATAGATCAGATGGTGACGGCAGATCTCATTGTAACCTCGGGTGCCAGGACGGCTGGTCCCATAAACGTGCCCTTAAAAGAAGAGCTGGCCGAAGGGTTAAAAGCTATACCCGGGGTTCGAATCGTTGACCTTTATCGTTTGATCCGCTCCACCTATCGGGGGAGGCCTGTCCTCGTTGAGTCTTTCTCTGCCGAGGTGTCTGGAGGGGTTCGGTCGTTGCCGATGGCGGAGGGCGATGGGAAGAAGGCTTTGAGGCAGATGGCCGACAGGGAAGGGGTCATCGTGAGCGAGAGTTTTCAGAGCCGTTTCGGAAAGGGTCTGGGAGACACCATCGAGCTTCCTACACCGTCTGGGCTCGTCCGCTTTACGGTTCTGGGGGTTTACGTGGACTATTCGTCGGATTCGGGAACTGTCCTTATCGATCGGGCACTGTTCAAAAAACTCTGGCAGGATGAACTGGTCGATGCCTTCGATCTCTGGTTGGCCCCAGGCGCCGACGAGGGGGGTGTGATCCAAAAGATCAGGAGTGATTATGGGGAAAGATATGCTCTCTTCATCAGCACCCATAGAGAACTGAGAGACACGGTGGTCGGTATCATGGAGCAGTCCTTTAACGTGAACTACGCCGTGCTCATCGTAGCAGTTGTTGTCGCGGTATTGGGTGTGGTCAATACCCTGTTTGCCTCGGTCCTGGATCGGACCAGGGAGATAGGGGTCCTACGGGCGATCGGAGCCACCCAACGTCAATTGCAGATGATGGTGGAGGCGGAGGCAGGTTGGATGGGTCTTAACGGGGGAATCCTTGGCTTGATTGCCGGTACGATTATCTCCTACCACC
>JACZXR010000059.1 GCA_022571535.1 Deltaproteobacteria bacterium
CCAAAGTCTGCAAGAAGAACCGTCGAATATGGTGCTGCTACCATATTGCCTGCATCTATAACCCGGACACCTTGAAGGGGCTTTTTCTGCTTAGGCTGCGAGAGCGGAAACCGATAATGCTCCTTAGCGTAACCAGCCATCACTTCTTTACCTTTCCTTAGAGGTAAGTTATGTCCCTGACGGGATTACTCAGGAATACCATCAAAAGGGCCGTGGTTTCTTGGCAGGACTCTGCAGGTGTACTCGATTTTTATAACGTCGGCCCCTAGATTGCCCAGGAACTTACCGCCCAGAAGGCCCAACCGGTAAGATACAGGACCCGAAGGGGAGAGAGGAGGCCTTGACGTTTTTTCCTTCGTTCCATCACTGTTCTATAATAAAAAAAGGAAGGGATTAGACTCCCTACCCCACAATACGACCCCATCGACCGCAGAGACCTGAGACTCAAAGAGGGCAAAACCAAAGAAGAAGATAACATTCCAAATAACAGGCAATGATAAAAAAGTCAAGCCGCATCGGGCACTTGGCACCTGTCCTGTTGACATGAACCCTTCATGTCGATATTCTCTGACTTTCATATCCCGATGTGGGGCCATCTCAATCGCTTCCATAGGGGCCGGACCTGCCTAACTTTTGCTGCAGGTCACCCTGGGGAGATTTTCTAGTGCTCGGTGGTCAAACCGCCAAATGTATGTGCCTAAAACAATTATCATAAAACCAAATTCTAATATTGGAGAATTTATATGAGTAAGGCAGTGAAGGAAGCTCCCGTCGCTTCGACAGAGCGGATTACCAGTCTTCGCGCTATGCTGGAGTGGCTCAAGTCAGAGGGTGATCTTATCGAGACTGACAAGGAGATCAATCCTGATCTGGAAATTATCTCTGTTCAAAAACAACTGGACGGGGGCTGCCCGATTTTATTTAACAACGTGAAAGACAAGCCGAATCACCGTGTGGTGACAAACCTGTTCGGTGATATTAACATCATCAACAAGTTGTTTGGTTGGAAGGACGACAGAGAACGGACGCATAAGCTGGCTTATGCTCTCACGCATCCGATACCTCCTGTCGTGGTGATCCGTAAAGACGCACCAGCCCAGGAAGTCGTCATTAAAGAACCGAAGGACGTCAATGAGTACATGGTGCCTATCCGTCATACCGAATTTGAGCCCGAGCTGACCGTTGGGTCCGGCAATCGTTTGGTTTCGGGTGACTATTTCGGTGGGGGGACCGACCTGGGTTACAACCGGATGAACTTCCGTTGGGGGAATGTGGGAACGTTTCAGATCTCGCCCGGTTCCCACATGTGGCAGGTGGTCTCGAAGCACTATAAGGACGACAAACCGGTTCCGATCACCATGTGCTTTGGTGTGCCGCCCTCCTGTACTCTCCTTGCGGGCGCCGGTTTTGATTATGTGATCCTCCCGCACGGGTGCGATGAGATTGCCGTTGCCGGTGCCGTTCAGGGATCACCGGTACGGCTCGTGAAGGCCCAGACGGTCGACGCCTTGGCATTGGCCGATTGTGAGGTGGTGCTGGAGGGATACGTCAATCCGCGTGATCGGCGCTACGAAACTGCAGAGTCCGAAAAGGCCGATGTCCAGGGCCGCTTTCACTTTCATCCTGAATGGGCGGGCTATATGGGTAAGGCCTACAAGGCCCCGACCTTTCATGTGACGGCAGTCACGATGCGGAAGCTCGAGTCCAAGCCCATCATCTTTGCCCTCGGGGTGCATACCCTGGATGATCACAACATTGACACTACGATTCGAGAGGCTGCGATGTATGAGCTACTGAGCCGGATCCAGCCGGGCATCATCCAGGATGTTGTCATACCTTACTGCATGACTGACTGGGGCGGAGCGATCATTCAGGTCAAGAAGCATAACAAAATTGAAGAAGGCTGGCAGCGCAATTTCATGGCGGCCCTACTTTCGACCTCACAGGGTATGCGGATCTGCATCGCAGTCAGCGAGGACACCGACCCCTATGACATGGATGATGTCATGTGGTGCCTGACCACACGGGTCAACCCGCGCACCGACATCCTCAACCCGATTCCGGGAGGCCGTGGCCAGACCTTCATGCCGGCGGAGCGTATGACCGCGGGAGACAGGGAGTGGACTGCGTCCAACACTATGTTTGAGGGCGGTATGGGTATCGACGCGACTGTGCCATTCGGTTATGAGAAGGATTTCATGCGGCCGGTCTATGCGATCGATAAGGTAAACCTGAAAAAACTCTTTAACGATGCGGATATACAGAACGCCAAGTCTCGCATGAAAGGCTGGGTCCTTTCGCTGGCTCGAACCGGCAGGTAACCCCTGGATTCAAACTGAGAAAAAGGGGCGGTTCTGAAGAACCGTCCCTTTTTTTTATGTGATGATTATTAGGATCCCCCATGGCTTGTCGCGGGCACATGCCGATGGGGTTTCCAAAGGGGAGAATCGGCAGCTCTCCCCTTTGGTCGACCACGGGGTTTCAAACCCCGTGGTCGATATAACTTGATTGTTGACATAGATTTTTCCCTTTGCTACGGAACGCACTGATGTCAATGGCAAACAGAGGAGGATCTCATGATGATAGTCATCGACGCTGACGCTCACGTGGAGGAAAGCCCTGCAACATTCAGCGATAAATACCTGGACCCGGCCTTCCGAGATCGTAGGCCGCAGGTGGTGCGGTCGGATGGCAGACTTTATTGGCGAGTCGAGGACCAAATCTATCCCAGGTTGGTAGGTCGTGCCTGCCATAATATGGGGACTCCCACGAACTATCAGGGGGAGAAGTCCTTCTATTCAGCGGCAAAGCCGGAGACCGTTGAGAGCATGGAAATTAGTGATCCAAAGGCTCGCCTGAAGGACATGGACGCCGAGGAGCTGGCGGTGCAGGTCCTCTATCCCAGCTTCTTCCTTGTCCATCCCCTCGTCGCTGATCCGACCTTGGGTGCAGCGCTCTGCTCGTCTTATAATCGCTGGCTGGCGGATGTGACGGGTAGCTCTGACCGGCTGCAATGGGCTGCGGTTGTTAATTTGGATAGTGTCGCGGCGGCGGTCCATGAGGTTCGCGAGGCTAAGAAACTGGGAGCTGTCTCTGTGATGATCCTCGGGACCGTGGGCGAACGGCTGTTGGATCACACGAGCCTTTTTCCCTTCTATGAGGCGGTCGCCGAGGAGAACCTCACATTGGCAGTCCATGTGGGGTGGTCATGCCCGCCCTTGAGTAACCTCTACGATCACCTCTATCCTTCCACGGTTATCCCGTTTCTCATTCCTGTCTTGATGGGTTTTACATCGCTGCTGTCGGGAGGGATTCTTGACCGTTTTCCCAACCTTCGCGTGGCGTTTCTTGAGGCGGGGTGCCTCTGGGTCCACTTCCTTTTGGACCGCCTGGAGCACCGCTTCGCCTTCACGACTCGGTTTGGCAAGTCCATCCCGGAGACGGCACCCAGGGCGGCCTGTTCCCCTCTGGAATACATGCGCCATGGTAACCTTTATATCAGCACAGAGGTCGAGGATCCTCTTTTGCCTCAGGTGCTGAACCTTTTGGGGGAGGACCAGATCATCTTTGGCTCAGACATGCCGCACGGTGATCGTGAACGGTTTGCAGTCCGTACATTCCAGAGTCGCAAGGATATCGCCGAGTCAGCCAAGGAGAAAATCCTGGAGACAAATGCCCGGCGTCTTTACCGGATCTGACAAACGGAGCCGACTGCGAGGTCCTGTACCTTGATCTCTCTTTTGCCCAGATCCTTGTCTTAGACTCTAAGTAGAAAACACCGCACCGAGTACGGGGAACCGTGACCTACTCTGGTGGATTAGTCTTGCTCCATGCTATACAATTGCGGTATCCGTTGTTGGGAATCGATGAATTACCGGAGGCAGGATTGATAAGCAAACGGTTGTTTTATCTGCGAGTTTTCTTCTTATTGTTCATTTCCTTAGCTGTTGCGTTGCCCGCTGTAGAAGCAAGGTTAATCGGCAAGCGTGCCCCAGAGATCAGCAATGAGGTCTGGATCAATTCTCCACCCCTTCGGATCGCCGATCTTCGCGGCAAGGTCGTCCTCATGGAGTTTTGGACCTACGGCTGAATTAACTGCATACATACGATCCCGCAGTTGGCGGATTGGCATGAACGCTTTAAGTCTCAAGGCCTGGTAGTTATCGGTATCCACTCGCCGGAATTTCCTTGGGAGAGATCGCTGGATAAGGTGAAGTCGGCATGTAAGGAACTGGGGATTTCCTATCCCGTGGCCATCGATAACGGCTTTGCCACGTGGAAACGATACGGTACCCGGTACTGGCCCACCCTCCATCTGATTGACAAGAGAGGGATCGTCCGCTACACGAGGTTCGGAGAGGGAGGCTATGCCGCAATGGAGGCTATGATTCGCCGCCTACTAGATGAATATTGAATGGGCATGGAGAAACTTTAGACGCCGTGAGAGGGAGATGGAGAGTGGCAATAGATTGTTAGGTTACCCCGCGGCTTGCCGCGGGCACAAAACCGATTGGTCGACCACGGGGTTTGAAGCTTCGTGGTCGATATAATTTGACCCAAGTCCGTGGAAAGTGAGAGGTTAGCACTATGTTAATCAAAAAACCTAGCGACATAAAAGGCAGTGAGATTACTGATAAGGAGACTTATCTCAACCGTCGGAGATTCCTGATTGAAACCTCCGCGGCTGCAGCTGCCGTGGCGACGGGTTTTGTATTCCCTGGGCACCTGGGGGACTCTGGAGAGGCGCACGCCGGGACAAAGCTTGATGGAGTCCGCAAAAGCCCGCTGAGCACCGGTGAGAAAAAGACCCCATTCAAGGACATCACGAACTACAACAATTTCTACGAATTCGGCACGGATAAGTATTCCCCGGCAAAAAAATCCAAGAGCTTAATAACCCGTCCGTGGACCGTAGCTGTGGAGGGCGAGATCAGCCGTCCAAAGGTTTATGACGTGGACGAGTTGATCAAGCTCAGCCCTTTGGAAGAACGCATTTATCGTCTACGTTGTGTGGAAGGCTGGTCCATGGTGATCCCCTGGGTGGGCTATCCTCTTAACGCTTTGATCAAGGTTGTGGAGCCCACTTCCAAAGCCAAATACCTGGAATTTGTTACCCTGTATGACCCCAAGCAAATGCCTGGTCAGCGTAGAGGTGTGCTGGACTGGCCCTACGTTGAGGGCCTGCGCATGGATGAAGCGATGAATCCATTGGCCATCCTTGCAGTGGGTCTGTACGGGGCGGTTCTACCGAACCAGAATGGAGCACCGATACGCCTGGTAGTTCCTTGGAAGTACGGATTCAAGAGCATCAAGTCCATCGTCCGAATTCGTTTTGTCGAGAAGCAGCCCAAGACTGCTTGGGAGAAGGCTGCGCCCAACGAATACGGTTTTTATTCCAACGTGAACCCGGAGGTGGATCATCCTCGATGGAGCCAGGCGCGTGAACGCCGTATCGGGGAATTCTTCAAGCGAAAGACGCTCATGTTTAACGGCTACGCGGATCATGTTGCGCATTTGTATAAGGGAATGGATCTAAAAATCCATTTCTAGATGGACTCAGAGATAGTGTGAAATTTTTAACTTGGATCAAAGTTATCATATTTCTCCTTTGCCTTATCCCGTTGGGACACCTGGGGTGGGGCGCCTTTACGAATAACCTGGGCGCCAATCCGATCGAGGTCATCACACGTTCCACCGGCAAGTGGACGTTGATTTTTCTGCTGATAACGCTCAGCGTGTCGCCGTTGCGCAAGATCACTCGTTTGCAGTGGTTGATCAAATTCCGGCGGATGTTAGGCCTCTTTGCTTTTTTCTACATCTGTCTGCATTTCACCACTTACATCTGGCTCGACCAGTTTTTTGATATAATGGCGATTGGCAAAGATGTCATCAAGCGTCCCTTCATCACGGTTGGCTTTTCAAGCTTCGTTCTGCTTATCCCGCTTGCGCTGACTTCCACCCGCGGTATGATAAAAAGACTCGGAGGCAGGCGCTGGCAGCAACTGCACCGGCTAATCTATTTGAGTGCCATCGGGGGCGTGGTTCATTTCCTCTGGCTCGTTAAAGCGGACCTGCAGCGGCCGTTGATTTACGGAGCTGTCTTGATGCTATTACTTGGTTTTCGCATAGCGGTATGGGCTAGGCTGACCCAGGTCGTTAAATTCTTCAGTAAACACCGCCCCACGGACTTACGCCGGTGGCTTTGGGGCCCAGCCCGCCGGAGAAGTCCGGAACATCTATCCCCGCACTCCCGCCTGCTAGGGCGTGGGCAGGCACGTGCGGGGCGTTCTGTCGGTCGACCTTGAGGCTACCTTTCGTTCGACCTACCGGTTCGATAAACTCACGGCCCTGAGGCTCTAGAAGGGGAGGCTCTCGACAGGTGGTACGGGGTAAAAAGTGTCGGGCCCGATCGTGTCGCCAAGGGACAGGTTCACAACGGATACGAAACGCTCGAGTCCAATCTTAAAACCAGGGGCGTGGTGGTTAGAATAGACGACAAGCCATGCAAAAGGAGGTCTTAGATGCCCTACCGCGATCTACGTGAATACCTGGCGGTGTTGGAGAAAAAAGGTCTGATTTGCCACATTCAGGCCGAGGTGGATAAAGACTGGGAGCTCTCGGCGGTGTGTCGGCGCACATTCCAGAACATTCCTCAGGAGCGCCGCCCGGCCCTGATGTTCGACCGGATCAAAGGCCACAGTATCCCGCTGGTCGTGGGTATCCTTGGCGGCTCAAGACAGATTTATGCCACCGCCCTGGAAGCCGACCTGGAGCAAGTCCTGGAAAAATGGGAGTCAGGGGTAAAGCACCCGCTCAAGCCACGCCTGGTGAAAAACGGTCCGTGCCAGGAGGAAGTCCATATGAGTGAGGAGGCAAATTTCGAGATGCTTCCCGCCCCGGTCTGGACTGTAGGCCAGGACCCGGCTCCCTACCATACATCCCCCTTGGTTATCTCCCGAGACCCGGAAACGAAAGTTCAAAACATGGGTGTCTACCGAGTCCAGGTCAAAGGTCCCAGACGGGCAGGGCTCATGATCAACCCTCCCCGCAACATGAACCATCACATTCGCAAGAACGAAGCCGAGGGTCGAGGCACAGAGGTGGCCATCGTCTTTGGAACCGACCCCGTGGTGGGACTGACCGCAGTCACACCTTTTCCTTACGGGGTAAATGAGCTGGACGTGGCCGGCGGTATTCGGGGAGAGCCCGTGGAAGTTGTCCACTGTCTCACGGTGGATCTCGAGGTCCCTGCTACGGCCGAGATCGTCGTGGAAGGAAAGATCCCCTGCAAGGGGAGGGAAACCGAGGGTCCTTTCGGAGAGTACGGGGGCTATATGGGTACCGGAGGGGAGCACCCCTTTATCGAGATCACCTGCATCACGCACAGGCGTAACCCCATTTACCAGGCGTTTCTAAGCCAGATGCCACCCAGCGAGTCAAGCTGCATCAAGAGCATTGGCCGGGAGAACATCATCCGCAGACACCTCAAAAACAATCTGGGAATTCCGGTACACGACGTCCACCTCCCCGAGAGTGGGGGTGCCACGGGCATCCTCTTGATCTCGATCAAAAAGCAAAACCGCTTTCAGCCGTTTAAGGCGATGATGGGGGCCTGGTCGCATCACGACGTCTTCGGTAAGCTCACCATCGTCGTTGACGACGACATCGATATCCGCGACTCATTTCAGGTCGAATGGGCCTTGAGCTTCCGTATGCAGCCGGCCGAGGATGTCTATGTGATCAAGAACACCGATCCGTTAACCCTGGATCCATCCCAGCCCTTGCAGTCAGGCGAAAAGGTCAAACCCACGGATCAGATAAGCTCAAAGCTCGGCATCGACGCTACCCGCAAGCATTCCTTCCCCGCCCTCGCAGTCCCTCCGAAAGAACATCTGGAGAAGGTCGATGCCCAGTGGCATCGTTATGGTATCCGGGAGATCAATCCGTCTTGATTTTTTTCATCTAGCCGGGCTCCAGTGCGTGACGCAAGTCGTCGATCAGATCATCGATATTTTCCAGGCCGACTGATAACCGAATAATTCCGTCGGTGATGCCGACCTGTTCCCTGTGTTCCTTGGGCATTGCCGCATGGCTCATCGTCGCCGGGTGTTCTGCCAGGGAGGCGGTCCCACCTAGCGATTCAGCCGGGGCAAATAGCTTGATTCGCCTTATAAACCTGCCAACCGCCTCCATGCCGCCCTTGGACTCAAACGAGACCATCCCGCCAAACCCTCTCATCTGCCTTTTGGCGATCTCATGACCCGGGTGAGATTTCAGACCAGGATAGAACACCCGGTTCACCGAGGGGTGCCCCACCAGGAAATTGGCCACGGCAGAGGCATTCTCCTCGTGCCGATTCATTCTCACCGGTAGGGTCTCAATTCCGCGAATCACCAGCCAGCAGTCAAAGGGAGAGGCGCAGGTCCCCATGGAGTTGAGCAGGAACTGAACCTTTTCCGTCAGCTCGTCAGTAGTGGTTACTACCGCCCCACCTACCACATCACAGTGCCCATTGAGATACTTGGTGGTAGAGTGGACCACCAGGTCAATCCCATACTCAATAGGTCTCAGAAAATAAGGTGTTGCAAAGGTATTGTCTATCACCGTCATCAGATTGTGTTTTTTGGCAACATCCGCCGCCATCTCAAGGTCTACGATATTCAGCAGCGGATTGGAGGGAGTCTCTAGCCACAGCATTTTGGTGTTGGGTTTGATCGCTCGTTCAATCGCCTCCCTACCGTCCATTCTCAAGAAGGTAAATTCCAGTCCAAAGTCCTGCATGACATTTTGAAACAACCTGTGGGTTCCTCCGTAAATATCATCCCCGGAGATGACATGGTCACCAGACTTGAGAAGGTGCATGACCGTGGCCTCGGCCGCCATCCCGGTGGCAAAGGCAAAACCCGCCTTCCCCCCTTCGAGGCGGGCGATGGTATCCTCCAGAACCCTCCTTGTCGGGTTTGCCGTACGGGAGTAGTCATACCCCCTGGTTTTTCCTACATCCTCAAAGGCAAAGGTTTATGTCTGGTAGATTGGCACAGAGAGTGCGCCGAATGCTTTGTCCGGTCTCTCCCCTGCGTGAATGGCTAGCATCTCGAAATTCATATTCCCTCCCCGGCTGAAAGCTGTGGCTTCATAAAACAATTTCCCTCTCTCATTTTTGAAATTCTCCGTTGAATTTGGGTTTAGGGAATCGGATAAATTAGGCCTCTCGCAAAGGCGCAAAGGGTATCAAGTTCGGAGAAATAGAAAAATTTTTTTGCGGTCTTAGCGTCTTAGCGCGATAAGGGAAGATCGAATAAAAGATGACTCTCGCAAAGGCGCAAAGGACGCCAAGTGTTGAAGTCGTTCTTTCAGCGCATATTGATGCCGCC
>JACZXR010000529.1 GCA_022571535.1 Deltaproteobacteria bacterium
TACCCCAGATGTGCAGCCTGTTGTTGGCGAGGATAACGCCGTGGTGATTAGCCTGATTGTCTTCCATTAATCAGCATCGAGAACCTCTCTGATTCTCCTCGCCGTTTCTGCCAATGAAACGGGTTTGTTCAGCAACACTTCATGCCGGCTGACACCATTGCCGTTTATCGAGGCGCCGCTGGGGTAGCCGGAGATCAGAATGGTCTTCTGGCCGGTTCTAAAAACGCGCGTCCTTTCGGCGATATCAACAACCGGGCGAACGACAGTCAGATTTACCGAGTTGTTGCCGAGAAAGTAGACCCTCCGTTTGCGAATGTTCACCGGAGCAGTGGAGGAGGACTTTTGAAAATCAGGCGCTTGAGTCCGGCCCACCGCTAGCGCCTTCATCGTTGGGATAGTTTGTGGAAGTAATTGAACCAATCATTGTCGGTCCTCAGATTGTCTAGGATAGAAAGACTGACCACGATTATCCAAATCGTAAATCTGGCTAGGACTCTTTTAATGCGTCGATTAATTGCGTCCTGGGGTGTAATTAAGGTCTGCTTTGCTCTGGCACAAGCCTGGGCTGCAGACCTTACGGTTCCTCTCAGCCGGGTTGACATAAAAGCCCGTTATCGGATACTCTCTGCCCATAACAAGGGATAGCAAACCGGTTTGCCTTGCGGCAGCTGCTTGCGGTCCTCGGAGGCAGGTTGCCCCGTGGTTGCCAGACGCGATTTTCAGTTCTCGGCGTAGGTCTCTCAAAACAAATTCAATTGTTATCTTTGCCCGTGGGATTGTCCCATTGGTGCCATCAGGATAACCGTCACTGAGAGGTATGACGAGGAAGAGGTGCGCCAGCCGTAACCCTAAAAGTTGGGTTTTGGATGTTAGGGAAAATCGAAACTCTAAACTCTCCCCAAAAATAGCTCGTCTGTTGCCTATTAGCGGCTGCTAGTTTCTGGCTGGGTAGGGCGGGAATCAGAAACTAGAAACCAGGAACCAACGTTATGGGTGAGTGGTTTGCGCTTCTTTCATCGCTGGCATTTGCGGTATCTCATATTTTGATCCGGCGTGGATTAGCGCAGTCGAACCCCATAGCAGGGTTCTGCCTCTCAATTTCCATTTCAGCGTTGGCCTTATGGTTTCTTGCCGCCATGTATCTTCCCCTGTCCAGCTTCTGGACTCACATAATCTTGTATTTTGCCCTCAGTGGTATCTTCGCTTCGGGCTTGGGACGCATGTTCATCTACGTCGGCATTGACCGGATCGGTGTTTCACGCTCTGTACCAGTGGCGGGTTCCGCACCGATGTTCGCATCCATTTTGGCCGTACTCGTTATTGGTGAGACCTGGTCGTTGCAAAACTTCACCGGCACTTTACTCATAATACTAGGCATTGTAGTCATTTCGAGATCCCGTACCGAGAAGAGGGACTGGCGTACGAGGGATCTCATTTACCCCATCATGGCTGCCCTGTCGTTTGCGCTTGCAGCCAACGTTCGCAAACTCGGCCTATTAGTCGAAAACGTGCCGCTCATGGCTTCAACCGTGAATGCTACTACAGGGCTTATGTTGGCCCCACTGATGGTTTACGCAAGAGGCGGTGTCCATATTTTGCGCATGTCACGCCGTGTCTTCGGATGGTTCCTTGCAGCTGGCATCTGCAATACTATAGGAATGCTTTTGAGCTTCTACGCCCTGGCTGCAGGGAACATCGTGATTATCGAGCCGCTGATCAACACCAGCCCGGTTCTGTCTGTTCTTCTTACAGCGATTTTCCTGAGGGATATGGAAGCGGTGAACTTACACGTTGTGACCGGCGTATCTTGCACAGTGGTAGGAACGGTGCTCATAGTTTTGTCATGAACTTATCAATTTAAAAAGCCTAGTACCCTAACCGGAGGAAATGTCCAGATTTACCTGGAAGTTGGCACTGGCTCTACCCTCGGCACCGGTCCGAATCGGGCCGCCGTTTTTCATCTCGGGAGGGTACACAAATGCACAGGACGCACTTAATTAGCTCTTTAATTGAGTCCTGGCTGTCTAACACTGAGCAAACCCAGGCCCAGAACGGGTCCGAGCTCAAAGAGAATTGACAAAATCGTAAATCTGGATAGGACTCAGTAAAAGCGTCGATCAATAGCATCCTTCGGTGAATTTTAGCCCTCCTCAGGGGTCCGTAGGTGCCTGCCAAGAATCACTCTCTACCCCTATTGACATGCCTTTTAGAGTTTACTAGAGGTTCAACTTAACAAGTTAAGGAACAGCCTTTAGGACAAATTTGTAGATGGTGTTGAAATCTCCACAGGCAAGCGCCCAGAGTGGACTCTGGAAAACGTGCATGAACACGGCGGCAGAGGCATATAAGCAGGGCCGCTACGCCGATGCGGAGGAGCCACTTAAAGCTGCCTTAAAGGAGGTACAGAGACTCGGACAAGATAACCGGCTTGGAACGACGCTCAACAAGCTGGCCCTACTCTACCATGCCCAGGGCATGTATGCCGAGGCCGAGCCGCTCTACAAGCGGTCGCTGGCTAT
>JACZXR010000530.1 GCA_022571535.1 Deltaproteobacteria bacterium
TCAAGAGGCGGGGTTTACCCCGTACCACAGAACGCCCTGTACGTAAGTGCAGGGATGAATGTTCTGAAGCTCCCGAAGGGCAAGCCCTAAAGCCACGGACGTAAGTCCGTGGTACGGGGTTTACATTAAATCTACTTTTATGGTCGACTGTGACAACTTCGGAAGATTGCAGGGCATCGACACGGTGGATAAAGTAATGTATTAAAATTTTCCCTTGGAGAAACATATGATCATTGACACCCATTTTCATGGTTTCCCTAGAGGTATCTTTGAAAAAATAGGGCAAGCTGCTTCCGACAGTGTTAGGAGATCTCCTATAAGAACCTTCGACATCGAGGAATATATTCAAGTCCTGGACAGGTACGAAGTAGACATGGGGGTCCTCTCGTTGCCAAGCGGCCATACCTATGCCCTGAAGGATAGAGAGCAATCCCGTGACACCGCAAGATTGGTAAACGACACCTATGCCGAGGCATGCCGGAAATATCCGAAGCGCTTCAAGGCCTTTGCCAGTCTCCCCATGAAATTCCCGGAGGAAACGTTAAAGGAGATGGAAAGGGCTCTAGACGAGCTAAAACTCAACGGGGTCTGTATCCCAACAAATGTCGATGGCGAGTCTCTTGACGAAGAGAAATTCGCCCCATTTTTTGAGGAGGCCAACAAAAGGGCGATCCCCGTTTTCATGCATCCCGTCAATGCCCCGTGTGAAGGGAGATGGTTAAAATATTCCTTTCTTCAGAAAATAGGATGGCCCGCTGATACAACTCTCGCCATATACAGGATGGTTGCAAGCGGGCTATTTGAAAAGTTTCCCCTATTCCCGTTCATAGCTTCCCACCTGGGTGGGACGATCTCTTTGTACCCTGACAGGTTGAATTGGAGGGAGGGTGATGTTCGTTGCACCGAAACTCCCGAGTATTACTTGAGGAAAATATACTACGACACTGCGGGACCTGTGAGGAGCGAGGCGATTAAGTGTGTCTGTGAATTTGCCGGTGCTGATCACGTGGTTTTTGGATCCGACTATCCTTTCGGCAGGGAGGGAAAGGACGATCAGTTTTACCCCATGACCTTTAAGGCCATGGAATGTCTCGATGTGTCCAAAGAAGATAAGGAGAAGATTTTTCACGGGAATGCCGAAACTATATTCAAGCTTTGACGAAGGGTAGGGCCGTATGGGCGCCACAGAAGAACATCATTTTGGAACTTTAATGTAAGGAGGTTAGATATGAGTGTTGTCCGAATTTTTACGGGTGCTGATCAACAGTCACATTTCGAGGACATAGAGTTATCGTTTGAGGGTAAAGACAAACTTCAGTCGACGACCCCTCATCCGGCTTTGATGGCTGTCTTTCGTCGTGTCCCCCCAGGGCATGTTATAGACTGGCATCCTGCTCCGCGCCGCCAGTTTGTCGTAACGCTTTCAGGGCAATGGGATATCGAGTGTGGGGATGGGTCGGTGCGGCGGTTTAGCCCGGGAGATGTCATGCTCGCGGAGGATTTGACCGGTCAGGGTCACATTGCGCGCGTCGTGGGCGATGAGCCTTCCCACCAGAAGTGGCTCCGCGAGCGAGACGCGCCTGGCGCGCTCCACTAGTTCCGGAGTGATCTCCCCACGTCCCACCAGGTCTTCGACAATCAGCTCGTCGCCGTCCGCCCAGGTGTGCTGGAAGTTCGTGATGGCGTCGACGCGCGTCGAAAACGGGATCTGCCAAGCGTCTTCGGTGAGCGATCGGATCACCTCGAGATTCGCCGCCGTGAACACCTCGCCCTCCCTGGGCTTCACGATGAACAGCACGTTGTCGTTCTTCGTGTAGATGTTCTCGACCGCCTCGAAGGCCTTCAGATCGGGGTTGTCTTCGCTGAAGAAGACGCGGTAGTCGTTCGCCAGCCCCAGCTTCGACATGCCCGTTCCCGAAGCCATCGTCACGAGCAGGGCACCCAGCACAACCCACCATCTATTCCTGATCACCCAACGCGTGTAGCGCTCTGCGCGCCCGTGAGCTGGGTCTGTCATCGTCTCACTCATTCGCTTCACCCTCTTGGTAGAAACCGACTAGTCGGTATGTTCAGCGCTAGAAGAAAACCCCGAAACGAAGTGCGCGGGGGCATGCTAGGGGCGCAGTCCTTCCAGCAGGTCCAAGAACAGCACGAGTCCTGCCGTAACTGCATCCTGATCGTGCGAGGTCTTCACCGAACCGATGAGACCCTGGTAGGTGGCGAACACCAGGCTCGCCACGGCTGCGGCATTCACGTCCTTGCGGACGTTTCCGGCCTCCTGACCACGTTCGAACGCGGCCCGAATGCCTGCCCTCCAGTCGTCCGCAATGCGGTCGAGATGTTTCCTGAAATCCTCATCGACGCCTGCGAGCTCCTGCGTGAGGTTGTTCAGTGGGCACCCGCAACGCATCTCTTCGGGTGTGGCCTCCGCCATCATGGCCCGCGTCGACTCGGCCAGCGCGCGGATCGGATCGTCGGATTCGCGTAGCGGCGCCAACCATCGCTCCACGACCCT
>JACZXR010000531.1 GCA_022571535.1 Deltaproteobacteria bacterium
TCTGCAACCACCCGATCACGGTCGGTAACCAGTACGGTTTCTCCGCTCGCGGCAAGGCGTACATACTCGCTAAGCTTGTCTTAAGAACTTTCAACCCCACGGCTCTCATGGCGATAATGTAGCTTCTAGTAGCTACCAACGTCAAGGACCTAAGGAGAGCAATATTGGCAGCTTCGGGGGGGGATAAAGCCCCTTCGAATCAAGTTATATCAACCACGGGGTTTGAACCCCGTGGTCGACCAAAGGGAAGAGCTACCGCTTCTCCCCTTTGGAAACCCCATCGGTTATGTGCCCGCGGCAAGCCGCGGGGTTACCTAATAATCGACTGATTCCCGATTTTAGATTTTAGATTCTTACCGATAAAATGTTCAGCAGAACGACTTCAACAAAGTTTTTCGCGCCAAGACGCCAAGACCGCAAAGAAAAATATTTTCCCATTTCTCCGAACTTGGCGTCCTTTGCGCCTTTGCGAGAGATATTGTTTATCCGATTCCCTAAACCCAAATTCAACGGAAAATTTCAAATATGTTTGGTTAGATTTTGGGTTTTTGATTCTTCAAAAAACAATTTTATTGCGAGCTGCCTCTTTTCTTCTCAAGGGTAAGCGAAAGCCCGGGACTCTGGATCCGGATATGGCTGAAATCCGCCCGCCTGGTCAGCTCCTCGATCAATGTGAGCACGGGACGCCTTGTGCTGAGGTATTCCTTCGGCGGATCAGCAGCCCGCATGGCCTCTATTTCGTCTTTACTCATGAGCCATCGAAGAAGCATCTCCTCGTCGGAAACACCGGGCCCTCCCAGCTTGCTCCGCATTTCCTGGATGGACGGTTCGAGAGGCTCCCAGCGCGCCAGCTCCTTGGCACGTGGTCTGCTCAGGATCTTGTCCTTGACATCGGGGTCCATTGACGAGCTCCCTTCTTTACCACACTGTCCAAGCGCATATTTGATGACCTGATCCGTCACCTGCTTGTAGCGCTCGCCAAGAATCACGTTGATCGCCGCCTGGCTTCCCACAAACTGTGAAAGCGGTGTGACCATGATCGGGTACCCCAAATCGGCACGGACGCGGATGGCCTCCTCCAGGACCTCTCCCATCCGATCTTCCAACCCCACCAGACGGAGCTGGTGGCCGAGATTCGAGATCATCCCCCCGGGCACCTGGTGAAGGTATTGAGAATAGTCGTACTCGGCCGGCGCCCCAATTGGGAAGCCCTCCCGCTTCGCAATGAACGTGAAGTGCTCCTCTACAGGCCTGATCGCCTCCTCGTCAATGGCCGTCCTATAACCCAGGGCACGAGCGTTCCTCGCTACGTTGAATACAGAAGGGTTGGAAGAGGCGTTGGCCAGCGGAGGAATGGCAGTGTTGACCGACCTGACCCCAAGCTTGATAGCCTCCAGACAACACAGAGGGCCGAGACCCGTGGTACAGTGCGTGTGAAGCTCAAGAGGTATCCCATTGCTATTCTGGAAGATCACAGGAACCAGCGTCCGTGTGCGCTCGGGCGTCAACAGTGCTCCAGGATCCTTCAGACAGAGACGCGGCACCCCGAGCGATGCCGCCTCGCGAGCCTTCCGACCATAATACTCATCGGTGTGCTTGGGTGAAATTGAATAGATAAGGTTCACGATGGGTTCAAGCCCGACCTCTCGGGCGACCTGCACCTTGCGCTTCCATCCAGAAAAATCATTCCACTCCTCCGATATCCGAGCCTGTCTTATCCCGTTGGCAAACATACGCTCGAGAAAGAGTCGGTACATTGACAGCGGATTGAATTCAAACGTGTTGACCCTGCCTGCAATGACTCGGAGAGGGGTCTTGGTGATCCGTTTCGCAACGAGCCGGATCCGCTCCCAGGGGTCCTCCCGCAGCTCACGGACACATTTCTTGAGGTGAGAGCCGGATATGAGCTCTATCGCCTCAAATCCTGCCCGGTCCATCCTCTCCGCAACAGGCAGCATCATGCCCGTCGTCATCCCCTCGGCCCAGAGGCTTTGATGTCCGTCGCGAAGCGTTGTGTCAACAAAACTGATCTCGTCCATTGCAGCTCCTGAAAATCAAGTTATATCGACCACAAGGGAAACCCCATCGGTAATGTGCCCGCGGCAAGCCGCGGGGTATCCCCATTATACAGAAAACTGGTCAAGCCTCCTCTCGACTAGGTGCGATTCGTCTCGCCCTCCATGGCCCCGATCGGAACTAACACGTGTTTTGCTAGACATCGAAACCGTTTTTCCCTATATAGTCGCATAGCTGATGGAAGGACAAGGGAAACCTCAGATTTTTTCGGCGACCCAACAGAACCTCTGGCGCCAGACTGCGCTCTCGATCTGGACACAGGATGCGGGCCACACCAAAATAGACCCTGCCCTTTCAATCGTGAGAACTCTATTCGACCAACCACCCTGGTTAGAGACCTTCCACCTGTACGATGAACGGGGCTCCCAATTATTTGAGAGGATTTGCGAACTTCCAGAATATTACCCGACCCGAACAGAAGACGCCATCCTGGAA
>JACZXR010000532.1 GCA_022571535.1 Deltaproteobacteria bacterium
CAGAGATAAGGCTCAAGTCCATTTAGTACCTGGGGGACAGATCGAGCTCAGCGGTGAGCCCTGTGAAAACATCCATTGTACCCGTGCGGAGTTTTCCAAGCACACTCGCGAGATAGTGGATGTGGCGGAGAGACTGGGGGTGGCGTTTTTAGGCTTGGGGATGCAGCCCGTTAGTTCTGTAGAGGAGATCGAGTGGATTCCGAAGAAGCGCTATCGTGTTATGGCTCCCTACATGGCGAGAGTCGGGACGATGGGCCAGCGGATGATGAAGCAGACCGCCACAGTCCAGGCCAACCTCGATTACAGTGATGAGAAGGACGCCATGGCAAAGTTCCGAACGGCGATGGGAATCATCCCTCTCATCATCGCATTATTTGCCAATTCCCCAATCTCAGAGGGGATGTCCAACGGTTATAAGAGCTTTCGTGGACATATCTGGACAAGGACCGACAATAATCGCTGTGGTTTGCTTCGCTTTGCCTTCTCCTCCAGCGTTTCTTTTGCCCATTATGTGGACTATGCCCTTGATGTACCGATGTACTTCATTCTGCGTGATGGTCACTACATTGATTTTACGGGTATTTCCTTTCGCCACTTTCTCACCCGTGGTCACGAGGGTCACTATGCGACGGAGGAGGACTGGGAGCTCCACCTGACGACCCTCTTTCCCGAGGTGCGGATCAAGCGCTACATGGAGGTCCGCTCGGCAGACAGCCAGGCCCCGGAGCTCATGCCGGCCCTGCCTGCGCTGCTCAAGGGAGCCCTCTATGAATCCGATTGCCTGGAATCAGTCTGGGACCTGGTAAAAGACTGGTCCTGGGATGAGAGGATGGAGGCCTACCACGATTCCCACCGCTACGCCTTACAGGCCCGCTTCCGTCGCTTTTACCTGCTCGACCTAGCCAAAGAGCTCCTTCAGATTGCCTGGGAAGGACTAAAACGCCAACGGGCCCTGAACGCCAACGGGGAGGATGAGACGATATACTTGATGCCCTTACAGGAGATCCTCCATCAAGGCAAGTGTCCTGCGGACCTTCTCGAAGAGCGATGGGAAGGAGAGCTGGGGCAGGATCTTAACAAGCTGATCGAATACAGTGCCTATAAGCTTTCCTGACACTTGGTGTTGGTGCTCATGGACAGGGAAGAGGTGGTCGTCGCCTTCGTAACCAGCTAGATGCGGCCCTCTCTGCTCGTCCCCATATGTGATCTTCAGTCGCTTTTGAAAATTGACGGAGCGGCATGGCAAAGACCAGATATATTGTGGTAGATGGGCCGATCGGGGTTGGAAAGACAAGCCTGGCAAAGAGTCTGGCTTCTGAGTTTCGCGCGCGAGGTGTTTTTGAAAAAGTAGACGATAATCCCTTTCTCCCCAAGTTCTACCAAGATCGGGAGACCAATGCCTTCCAGAACCAGATCTTTTTTCTGCTCAGCCGCTATCGGCAGCAGAGGGAGCTTATTCAGCAGGATCTCTTCAGCCAAAATACCGTCGCTGACTATCTGTTCGCTAAGGACAGGATTTTCGCCATGCTGACGCTGAGCAACGAAGAGATGGCTCTCTACGAGCAGCTCTATCGGGTTTTGGACCCCAGGGTCCCCAAGCCCGACCTGGTGGTCTACCTCCAGGCGCGCCCCGAGATCCTTTACAGAAGGCTCAAAAAGAGGGATAAGAGTTACGAGAGAGCAATTACCCCGGACTACCTGCGGGAGGTGGATCAGGCCTATCGTGAGTACTTTTTTCGCTACGATGACAGCCCCCTCTTGGTGGTCCAAACCTCGGAAATTGATTTCGTGGCAAGCAGCGAAGATCTGGCTGACTTGATTAAAGAAATCAACGGAATGGGACCGGGGACGCAGCACTATATACCGCTTGGATCCAGATAACCTGGACTGAGACGGATGCCAGCTGAAAAGCTTTGCCAGAGAGGGGGCCCCTGACCGGGCCTCTCGGCAGAAGTGGCCTTCCGGCTTTGTCCGGGAGGCTTTTTTATTGTGGGAGGTTCCATTTATGGAAGACAAGGTTACGGTACCTGAAATTGGGAAGATGAAGCAGACGGGGGAGAAGATTACTGCCCTTACAGCCTACGACTATTCGTTCGCCAGGGTGCTGGATGGAGCAGGAATTGACATCCTCCTGGTCGGGGACTCCCTGGGCTCTGTGATCCAGGGGCAGGAGAGTACACTGCCCGTCACACTAGACGAGATGGTCTACCACACCAAGGCAGTGGTCCGCGGTCGCAAGCGGGCCTTGGTCGTTGCCGATATGCCCTTTCTCTCTTTCCAGGTCAGTGTGGAGGAGGCAAAGCGCAACGCGGGTAGGTTGCTGCAGGAGGGTGGAGCAGAGGCCGTCAAACTGGAAGGGGGAATCACGCTGCACCAAACCATCGAGGCGATCGTCCAGATGGGGGTGCCTGTCATGGGCCATGTGGGTCTGACCCCGCAGTCGATCCATCGGTTCGGCGGGTACAGGGTCCAGGGCAAGAAGAAGGCACAGAGAGAGGCCATCTTGCAGG
>JACZXR010000060.1 GCA_022571535.1 Deltaproteobacteria bacterium
GTACAACTTTACCGCCCAGTTGTTGGGTCGACTGGAGGTGCGTCAAGACTGGTCCGACCGAAAAGTTTTCCTTAAAGGCAACACCAGGGGCGATCAGAGCCAGACATCGCTTGCGCTGCAAGCCATTTACACGTTTTAACATGGCATCACTTCTCAATTTGTCCATTATTAAAGTATGCCCCAGCCAACTCAGGGCTGTAGAGCGCATTGACCTGCTAAAGGTTTAGGCAGGCGCCTAATCTATGAGCATTTTCTGCGGCAAGATAAAAGAGAAATCTCGACGAAATCAACAAAAAGCAATCTTTGCCCTTTGGCATGGTAATTGCTATTCATACCCACAGAATCACGATACCGGGGCAGCTCTGTCGTTGTAAATCGAAGGGGGCTATGTTTTATAGAGGAACGGTTCAGAGACTACCCTTCATGCGAAAAATATGGTAACAAAACCGCTCGTAAATTTTAGTAAAAGAAAGGGATGAAACCATGAAAGCGAAAGAGGTATTGGAGTTTGCCAAGAAGAACAAGGTGGAGATTGTAGATCTGAAGTTCTGCGACCTCCCAGGGCTCTGGCAGCACTTTTCCATCTCTACAAGTGAGTTCAATGAGGATCTTTTCGAAGGAGGGATCGGCTTTGACGGATCCAGCATCAGGGGGTTTCAGACCATTGATGAGTCCGACATGCTTTTGATACCCGATCCCAACTCGGCCTTCCTCGACCCCTTCACCGAACTACCCACCCTGAGCCTTATCTGCAACGTGAAGGACCCGTTGACCGGACAGCCCTACAGCCGGGACCCCCGTTATGTGGCGCAGAAGGCGGAGATGTATCTGAAGTCCACAGGTTTAGCCGATACTAGCTACTGGGGTCCGGAGATTGAGTTCTACATCCTCGACAATGTGCGTTTCGATCAGAGCTACAACTACGGATTCTATTACATCGACTCCGAGGAGGGTTTTTGGAATTCGGGCAACGGGGACAAACCGAACCTGGGTTACAAGCCCAGGTATAAGGAGGGTTATTTCCCAGTGCCCCCGATGGATCACCTACAGGACATACGCTCTGAGATGCTCCGCACCCTGGAGAAGTGCGGAATCGTGGTTGAAATCCATCATCACGAAGTGGGAACCGCCGGTCAGTCTGAAATTGACATGCGCTATACAACCCTCACAAAGATGGCCGACCAGGTGCTGAAATACAAGTACGTCATTAAGAATGTGGCTAGAAAGCACGGCAAGACAGCCACTATGATGCCTAAGCCTATCTTTCAGGACAACGGCTCCGGGATGCACACCCATCAGAGTTTATGGAAAGGGGGGAAGAACATTTTTTATGATAAGAAGGGTTACGCGCTGATCAGTGATACAGCGAGGTACTATATCGGGGGGATTCTCAAACATGCCGACGCCCTGTGTGGCTTCATAGCACCCACCACCAACTCTTATCGGAGGCTGGTGCCCGGCTATGAGGCCCCAATCAATCTAGTTTACTCGCAGAGGAACAGAAGCGCCTGTGTGCGCATCCCGATGTACAACACCAGTGAGAAGGGCAAGCGGTTGGAGTTTAGGACCCCGGACCCGAGCTGTAATCCCTATTATTCCTTCCCAGCCCAATTGATGGCGGGCCTGGACGGGATCAGGAACAAGATTGAGCCGCCGAAACCGATCGACAAGGACCTCTATGAGCTGGCGCCTGAGGAGTCGGCCAAGGTGAAGTCGATTCCCTCCTCTTTGGAGCATGCCTTGGATGCCCTGGAGCGGGACCACGATTTTCTGCTCAGGGGGGATGTCTTCACCAAGGATGTGATCGAGACATGGATTAACTACAAGCGCACCAAGGAGATAGATCCCATCAGGCTTAGACCCCACCCGTACGAGTTTGCGCTCTACTTCGATATTTAGGGTCGACGCGAAAGGATCGAGTAAAAGTCGAAAAGAGGTGAAGACCCCGGACGTATCTCAAGGAGGTTAAAATGAAAAAGATCGAGGCTGTGATCAAACCTTTTAAGTTAGACGAGGTGAAGCATAAACTTACCGCCATTGGTATCTCCGGGATGACCATCAGCGAGGTGAAAGGTTTTGGCAGGCAAAAGGGGCATACGGAGCTCTACCGAGGGGCTGAGTACACGGTCGATTTCCTCCCGAAGGTTAAACTAGAGGTCCTGGTCCCGGATGAGATGCTCCAGAGAGCGATTGAGGCAATCCTCGAATCCGCACATACAGGAAAAATCGGAGACGGAAAGATCTTCGTTACGACAGTGGAAGAGGTGATCCGGATTCGGACTAACGAACGGGGAGAAGAGGCTATTCGCTAAAGGAAAAATCAAGTTAATATCGACCACGGGGTTTAAACCCCGTGGTCGACCAAAGGGAAGAGCTACCGCTTCTCCCCTTTGGATACCCCATCGGTTTTGTGCCCGCGGCAAGCCGCGGGGCTACCCAATAATCTAACTCTTACTTATCCTTTTTCTCCCTCTCCTTGTGGCCAGGCTCAAACCCACCCACCTCGTGGTAGATCACCTTCTTTTCCTGCTCGAAGGCCCGGACTGTCGGCACCTGACCCGGCAGACCCAGCTTATGCCACCGAGCGGCGACCCGGTCATAAATCTCCTTGCGAAGGGTCGTTCGCTCCGAGAAAACAGGTAGGTAGCGATGTTCCTTGCAGGCGTTGATGAGCGCCTTCGAGCCGTAGGGCCGTTCCTCCGGCGGGTTTTGGGTGGGATCGAGCCAGGTACTCCAGGTATTGCGCAGGATGTCAATGTCCTCGATTGGGTTGCAACGGCTGCTCATCGCCCAGATGACCTGGTCCATATCGGTCGGATCCACGTCTTCATCAACCGCGATGATCCACTTCGTATAGTAAGCTCCGCCAGGCACCTGAGCAGCAAGGGCCAGGGTCTGGGCCGCATGACCCGCGTAACGCTGCTCGAGGCTGATGACCGTCATCCCAAAACCGCCGGCGGCAGCCGGATGGGCATAAACCCCATGGATACCAGGGATGCCAAGCTTGTCGAGGTCATCCCATATGCGCGCAGACCGGATGATCGAGAAGAAGCCACTCTGCTCGTTAGACGGGTAGTCCGCCATCAAGGCGCTTGTCAGTATCGGATTTGAACGATAGTGGATCGCCGTAACATCTACCAGCGGACAACCCGCTTCCGGTCTCCCGTAGTAACCTGTAAACTCGCCAAACGGTCCCTCCGCCTTCACGGACTGAGGCCGGATCACCCCTTCAATCACCAGTTCCGCATTAGCGGGTAGTAACAGATCGGTGGTCTTTCCGCGCACCACTGGGATCGGCTGACCCTTCACACCACCTGCGAACTCGTACTCGGACACATTTTTGGGAAAGGTCTGCGAGCCGATGATCATGAACAACGGATCAATGCCCCAGGCAGCGGCGATTTGGATGGACTCCCCCTTCTGCCAGGCACGTGTGATGTGCAACCGCGCATCCTTGCCTGGTGAGAGATAGAGACCGACCTGTTTACTGCCCTGCAGCATCATGCGGTACGTTCCGATGTTAAGATAGCCATTGTCGGGGTCACGCGTGATCACCGCGTCAGCGGTACCGGGATAGCGGCCACCGTCCAGTGGCCAGTGCTTGGGGATCGGCAACAGAGTCAGATCGACCTCTGCACCTGTCCTGGTGTTCTCATAAACAGGTGCTTGACTCGGCGACACCTCGCGGGGTGGAATGCGATTCTTCAGCTTGTCCTTGACACGACGAATCAGGTCCATGACTGAGATGTCCGGTGATTCTTCCAACGTAACCGCGATACGCTTGAGGCTGGGACCAAGGATGTTCCAGAGCAGCGTGGCGCCGAGCGGGCTATTCTCATAGCCTTTCGTGCTCTCGAAGAGAATGGCAGGCGAGGGATTTTGTTTAGCCACCAGGTAGGAGATGGCACTCATCTCCTCGTCCCAGTCCACCGACTGCTTCACGCGGACTAGCTCGCCGATTTCATCCACACGTACAAGCCATTCGCGCAGATCTTGAATCGGGGAGACTTCCGGGCCACTCATCGCCGCGGACTGTGCGGAACGTTTCTCTCTCTTTGCCATCGAACTGCCTCCTTACGGAACTTTTGGTTTAATTTCCCTACCCCCTCTTTTTCCCTCGCATCAGAGAGGTAAAATAGGCAAAGGCGTGGGGGGAGCGATAGATCATATTCTCCTTCATATAGTCGATATCCGACTGCGGCATCGTCACCGGCCTACCCACTAGGCTTGCAACCCACTGCATATGAGCAGCCCTCTCGAGATAGACAGCGTGGACCGTGGAGTACTCCACACTTTCGCCCACTACCACCACCCCATGTCCTTGTAACAAAAGGGCCGTACGGTCCCCCAGGGCCTGGCAGATCTCCTCGCCGTCCCGTACCGTAAAGATTAACCTGGGACTGTGAAAGATGGGCGTTTCGGGGGCAAAGGCAGCAGCCTGATTATAGATCGGCAAAATCGGAACACCGCTGATGGAAAAGGCCGTAGCTATGGGTTGGTGCGTGTGAACGACGGAATTAACATCCGGACGGGCATTGTAGACCGAGCTGTGAATCATCGTCTCCCGTGGCGGTATCTTTTTCTTGATGACCTCTCTCTTACCGCCCGCTTTGGCCCAGTTTTCCTCGCAGTGCAGCTTGTACTCATCGATATCCACCACGATGATATCCATACTGGTAATATTACCGAGAGGTGCAAGGACCGGCTTGATCAAAAACTTGCGTGTCCCCGGGATACGGGCACTCACGTGTCCATGATAGTCGGCTAGTCCTTGATGAAACATCATTTGATTTCCCAAGGCCACCTTCTTCTTAAGCTGTTCAATCTCTCTACCCTTAACCTTCACTTTCCCTCCTCACAAAAGTCGATGCGCATCTAAATGCTTGCAACATTCTCCTCGCTTCCTGTTCCTTAAAAAGTCTTGCAGACTACCCCGCCGATTTTCACCGAATCATCGGACCTTTTCTCGTCCCCAGACGACACCCCTAAGCAACCCTTTCATAACGATTTTCCTTTCCAGTCACCGCCCCTGGCCAATCCTCCTGCCAGCGGAAGTTCATCCAGTTCCACTGGTCCGGATAGGAGCTGACAACCCTCTCCAGCCATTGAGTAATCCGTAACGTATTCTCTCTAATGTTTGCATTAACATCTCCGGATCTCTGGAGCTCAATCTCAGGCTCGACGATCAGTGTGAGTGTACTGTTTTGGCCCCGTATGAGATAGACAGGAACGAGGGCCGCCCCGCTCCTCAGCGCCAAGGTGGCCGGTCCCCGACGGGCCATGACCGTGCGTCCAAAAAACGGTACGCGTATGCCCTTTTTGGCCCTATGTTCGTCAGCGATTATGACGGCCAGCTTATTCTGTCTCAAGACCTTGAGTAGCTCAGAGGAGGCTATCCGTCGTGGCCTTGCATGGATGGCCCTTTGCCCGGTCTGCAATCCGTATTGAACAAAAAGATCCCTGAAACCCCTATTCCTCGGGAGGTTGACCAGAATATAGGTCGGATAACCCTCCATGGCAAGCACCCCCCCAACCAAAAAAAAGTTGCCCAGATGGGCACTGAGGGCAATCACCCCTTTCCCCTTGGCCAGGGCCTTTTCCATGTGCTCCCGGCCGACAACAAGGATCTCTCGTTGGAACTCCTCTGGGGTGGTAGAGAGTGCGTGACCTATTTCCACAATGCCGCGGAAGAAGTTTCTCAGCGATTTCCGGACCACCCAGGTTGGTTCCCTCATATCCATTCGGTCCCCTAAAGCGATAGTGAGATTTCTTACCGAGCGCTTGCGGAGCTTCTGGCAAAGGTAATAGCTGATATCGGCCAAAACGTCAGAAAACAGATATACCAATCGGCGAGGAACATGCTTCACGATCCACAGGCCCACGCGTATCGCAAGATAGATTATGCCGAAGAATAGCCATTCAGAGAGCCAACGCATCATCACCCCTAATTATTAACTGGAAAAAATTAGGCGGGCAATGAGTGATCCGATCACTATCTAGACAATGATTAGCACAATTCAGGAGGCAATCGCTGTTCATAGCACAGGTCGGAAGGACCTGCCAACAAGCCGAATGAGACCGCCTAACAGAAGGAACCCTAAAGCAGGCCTAACTAACCAAGAGAGGACCAGACCCCGTGAAAATCAATCCGGAGATTGGGTGAAAATCTAGTAAATACAATAAGTTATGCGCTTTTCCCATACATTTTGAGGCCCGGGGCTGTTTTTATTTTCATCCCATTATGCTAAAAGTATCATTCGTCGTGCATAAGGATATAACCCATGCGAGTGATGCTACCGCCTTTAAGAGAACGTCGTTTGATGGATCGTCATCTCACTTCCTTCTTCCGCGAATACAAACCATCGGACTTCAAAAAGGCGATTTCATATCTCAGCCGTTTCTACCATATAAGAATGCCTCAGGTAGAGTGGTTCGAGTATATAGATTGGGGAAAGACCGCGGGCATAACATATGCGAACGGAAAAATCCATTTGGTACATCCTGAGAACTGGAAGAAAGGGAGAAAGTACAACTCTGAGAGAAAATGGATCAATATGGTGCTCCATGAATTCGCCCATTATATCTTTTGGGCGGATGCTGAAAAGAAAGCGGACAACTTCGCCTTGCGGATGGTTAGAGGTGTGAACAACCACAAATAGATCCCTTCCTCAAGCTGCCTTGTCTCAATCGGCCCACCTCTTTCGCTTTTGCTATGGATTATAAAGAGACTCTCAACCTTCCAAAAACGCGCTTTCCCATGCGCGCAAACCTTCCCCAGAACGAACCTCGCCAGGTAGAAAAATGGAAGAATGGCAGGATGTATTTTAAAATCCTTGAAGCCAACAAGGGGAAAAATAAATATATCCTTCACGATGGGCCTCCTTATGCCAACGGCAACATCCACCTGGGGCATGCACTAAACAAAATCCTCAAGGACATCATCGTCAAACATAAAAACATGACAGGCTTTTTGGCCCCCTATATTCCCGGTTGGGATTGTCATGGCCTGCCTATCGAGCTGCAGGTAGAAAAAAACATCGGCCGGACAAAAAAAAGAGAACTCAGCAAAACCGAAGTCCGGCGCCTATGCAGGGAATATGCCGAAAAGTACATTTCTATCCAGAGAGAGGAATTCATAAGACTGGGGATCTTGGGAGATTGGGACCATCCTTATCGAACCATCGATTTCTTGTACGAGGCAGCGGAGGTAAGAGAACTGGGGAAATTTATCTCTGCTGGTTTCCTCTACCGGCAAAAAAAGCCCGTTTACTGGTGCCCCTCCTGTCGCACTGCCCTGGCCGAATCCGAAGTGGAGTACGAGGAGCACATCTCACCCTCAATCTACGTAAAGTTTCCGGTCATCGACCCCATGGGAAAATTTCATTCGGATTCAGTGCGAAGGTCCCACTTCGTCATCTGGACCACCACTCCCTGGACCCTCCCAGCCAACCAGGCAATAGCCGTTCATCCCGAGCTCACCTACACGCGTGTCAGGACCCCAGCTGGCGAGCTAACCATTGCCCAGGACCTGGTAACGGCTCTAATGGAGACATTCGGTTACGGGGATGGCGATTACGAGGTGCTCCCCGGAGCGTGGAGAGGGAAAGAGCTTGAAGGAATCCTCTGCCACCACCCCTGGATCGACCGCGAGGTTAAGGTAATCCTCGGTGAGTTTGTGACCAAAGATCAAGGCACGGGATGTGTCCACATTGCGCCGGGCCACGGACATGAAGACTACGAGGTCGGACAGCGCTACGGACTCGAGGTCATAGCCCCGGTCGATTCTGAGGGGAGATTTACACCCGAGGCAGGGGACCTAGCAGGTGAATCGGTTTTCAAGGCCGACCCGAAAATTGTCGACAAGCTTAGCGCCGAGAACGCCCTCCTCAAAGAGGAAAGGCTAACCCATAGCTACCCGCATTGTTGGCGCTGCAAAAAGCCCGTCATCTTCCGAGCCACCGAGCAGTGGTTTATCTCAATGGAAAAGAACGGCCTGCGTCGCCAAGCCTTGGAGGCCATTGACCAGGTCACATGGATTCCCCCCTGGGGGCGAGAGCGCATCCGTGGCATGCTGGAGAGCAGGCCGGACTGGTGCATCTCGCGCCAACGCTCTTGGGGAGTTCCCATTCCGATCTTCTACTGTAAGCAATGCCGCCAAGCCCTGCTGAGCCAGAAGATATGTGATCATATCGGAGCTATCTTCGCGCAGGAGGGCTCAGACGCCTGGTTTACCCATCCCGCTAACGAACTCATCCCTACCGATTTTCGGTGTAGCGGATGTGGGGGGAGAGACTTCTCCAAAGAGGAGGATATCCTGGATGTCTGGTTCGATTCAGGGGTGAGTCATTCCGCCGTAGTGGAGCGCCACTCCGAACTGGGCGGCATATCTGATCTCTATCTGGAGGGAAGTGATCAGCATCGAGGCTGGTTTCACACTTCGCTTCTCACCGCTATAGGCACGCGCGCACGCGCCCCCTACCGAAGCGTTCTCACCCACGGATTCACACTAGACGGGGGCGGACGTAAGATGTCGAAATCTCTGGGTAACGTGGTGGCCCCACAAGACATCATCAAGACCTTTGGAGCAGAGATCCTGAGACTCTGGGTTTCCGCCGAGGACTACCGAGATGACGTCCGTATTTCCAAGGAGATCTTGGCCCGACTGGCGGAGGCCTACCGGAAACTGAGGAACACCGCACGCTTTCTTCTGGGCAATCTCCATGACTTTAATCCCGAAAACGACGCGGTTGAGCCAGAGACCCTCGCTGAGCTGGATCGCTGGATCCTACATCGCACTCAAGGCCTTCTCGGAAGATGTCTGGAAGCTTACCAAAAATTCGAGTTTCACATTGTTTATCATGCACTGAACAACTTCTGCAGTGTGGATCTCAGCGCCCTCTACCTGGATATCGCTAAAGACCGCCTCTACTGCAGCGGGACCAACTCAAGAGAAAGACGGTCCGCCCAGACAACCCTTTATCGCATCCTAGAGGTTCTGGTCCACCTCATGGCTCCCATCCTCTCCTTCACGGCTGAGGAGATCTGGGAATACATATCTAAACGGAGCGGTTGTCCGGAGAGCGTTTTTCTCTCTCAGATGCCCCATTCCGACATTTCCCTCACCAATGAGGAGCTCGGGGCCACCTGGGAGCAGATTTTCAAGCTGCGGGGCGAGATACTGAAGGCCCTAGAGGCTGCCAGAAACGGTGGTCTCATCGGGCACTCTCTGGATGCAAAGGTGGTGCTCTATCCAGACGCCTATTCCCATGA
>JACZXR010000533.1 GCA_022571535.1 Deltaproteobacteria bacterium
GGTGTGGAAGGCCAGGGCAATGGAGATTGCCTCCACTTTGAGTCCGCCTTTAGAACCGAACCCGCCCCCCTGAGGGGGGTTGATCAGCCGGATCTTTTCCTTTGGAAGTTCGAGGGCCTCAGAAATCTCCGTAAGGGCGCGGAAGGGAGCGTCGTTGGCTACCCAGATGGTAACCCTGCCACTTTCTGGATCCACCTGGGCGTGCGCTGAGTGAGGCTCCATGGCTGCGTGTTGAATAACGGGGATCGTGTAACGCTCCTCCAGAAGCATTTCTGCTTGCTGAAACCCGCGCTCTACATCTCCGGTCCTGAGCTTGAAGTGTTCGCAGACATTGGGTAGGGGGGAACCCACAACAAAGTTACTCTTGCGATAGCTGGTGAAATCCTCATGGATTGGGATAGCCCCAGGTTTGCACGCTTCCTCGGGCGAAAAATATGCCGGGAGATCTTCGTAATCTACCTCTATCAGTTTTATCGCTGCCTGAGCTGTATCCTCATCCACTGCTGCAACTGCCGCTACCGGTTCTCCGATGCAACGGACCTTTCCCTGGGCTAGAAAGGGTTTGTCCTTAATCGCCTCTCCATGCGTCCACGGCGTGTCTTTCCCTGTAATCACGGCCACTACGCCGGGGTATTTCCTGGCCTTTTGGGTATCGATGCGTTTTATCTTCGCATGAGGCTTTGGGCTGAAGAGCACCTTGCCATGAAGCATATTCGGGAAAGCCAGATCGTATCCATAGACGGTCTCCCCTGTGACCTTTTCCTTCGCGTCGACGCGGGTGACAGGCTGACCGACAACTTTTAGCTCCGCCATTTTTACCTCTTTTCTTTTGTCTATCCGTGGGATGGCTGCTTGGCTCGAAGCTCCGCGGCGGCGTCCTGGACGGCCTGGACGATCTTGGCGTAGCCTGTGCAACGACATAAATTCCCGGATAGGGCGAAACGAATCTCCTCCTCCGTGGGGCTCATATTTTCGTCCAAAAGTGCCTTGGCCATCATGAGCATCCCAGAGGTGCAGTAACCGCACTGGACACCTCCATCTTGAATGAATGCCTTCTGAACCGGATGGAGCTCCGGGCCTATCTTTAACCCTTCGATCGTCACCAGATCTGCACCTTCGAGCTCTCCGGAAAAGATCAGGCAGGAATTGACCGGTCTGCCGTTAAGTAAAACGGTGCATGCCCCGCAGTCGCCAGTGCCGCAACCCTCCTTGGTCCCGGTCAGACCGATCTCGTCACGGAGCAAGTCTAACAGTAACCTGTGCGAGGGCATTTCCAGGGTCATCTTTTTACCATTCAATGTGAGATTGATCTTTTTCTTCATGACTTCCCCGTTCATCAGTACCTTTTGTCTCTTCTGTAAGCCCATGGGGTTGCCCCATTATGGCCGGCCGCTGCGTTGAGCAGGGCCCGTTTGGTGTTCACACGGACCATCTCCCGACGATAATCTGCTGAGGAGCGCACATCACTTATCGGTTTGCATTCCCTGGAAGCCTCCTCGCCCGCTTGCTCTGCCAGCTCTTGGGTTAGAATTTGGTTTGTCAGGACAGCTTCCGCCTTTCTTGCCCTCATGGGTGTTGGTGAGACAGCCCCGAGGGCGATCCGAACCTCTTCGCACCTTTTTTCCTTTTCGCTCAAGAGCAGGGTGACGGCCACGCCGATGTATGCCAGGTCCATCATCTCGCGGGGCGAGAACTTGATGTATTCTCCTACGAGCCCTGGTTGGAATGGCGGGATGAGGATTTCCGTGAGAATCTCTTCTGGTCCCATTTCGGTTTGACCAGGGCCGCGAAAGAACTTCTCCAGCTCGATTACCCTCTCTCCGTCCATCCCGACAATTTTTGTCCTTGCCTCCAGGACCAACAGGGCAGGGGCAACATCGGCCGATGGGGTAGCGTTGGCCATGTTGCCGCCAATGGTGGCACGGTTTCTGATCTGGATAGATCCCACTTCTGCCGCGCTCTGCGCAAGAAACGGATATCGCTGGCATAGGATTGGGGAGGTTTCAAGTTCTCGCATTGTGGTCAGGGCGCCAATGATCAAGCCCCCGTCGGGTTGTTCCCGGATACCCGAAAGGGCCGGTATCCTTTTCAGATCCACGATATATTTTGGAACCAGCCCTTTTTCCTTGATGGCAATAAGGAGGTCTGTTCCGCCAGCAAAGAAACGCCCACCGGGGCCTTTCTCATGCAAGATCGTGCTGGCCTCTCTGACCGAGCTTGGCTGGAAAATCTCCAGGGGTTCCGGTCTCTTCATAATTTAGTGAACAGTTAACCCCGATCCGAATTTATTCCGCTCGTGAAATACTCCCTGATGAGCATCAGGCCTTGCCAAAGAGCTGCTTTTACCGTGAATCGGCAACTCACCTGTCAATATTGGGATCAGAGCTTTTTCCTCCCTCGCCTCTTATTTTGGGTTGGGTTTAACCATACGGCCAATCGGTTTTCCGACTACTTCTCCATCTCGCATCTGGACATTGCCTCGGACAATGGTAGCT
>JACZXR010000534.1 GCA_022571535.1 Deltaproteobacteria bacterium
GCAAAGCGAAGCGGGACTGTCATAGGGATGGGCTTAGACGCCCGAAGACGTTCAACTTTCTAGGCTTCACGCACTTTGTTAGCCGCAGCCGTAAAGGATACTTTGCGGTGGGACGGAAGACAGAGGATAAGCGGTTTTGCAGGAAGCTCAAACTGCTGAAAGAAAAGCTCAGGAGGTTACGGCTTGAAGGCGGCAAGGCCATGATGGTCTACGTACAGCAGCATCTGCGCGGTCACATCCAGTACTATGGTGTGAGTGGAAATATCCGCAGCCTGCGCAAGTATTATTACGTTGTCTGTCGACTGCTGTTCAAGTGGCTTAACCGGCGCAGCCAGCGTCGTTCCATCATTTGGGAGCGATACGGGCTGATTGTGAGGAGTTGGATGCCGCGGGTGTGCATTGTGCATGATCTTTATCCCACGCCTTGTGGATGACTCAAACTGGGAGCCGGATGGTGTAACGCACCAAGTCCGGTTCTGCGAGGGGCCGGTGACGAACTGGCGTATGGTTGAGATGTTGTGGCACTGCCGGGAAACCAGGCAGCAACAGAGAAAACAAACATCAACCTGCAACGCTGGGAGGACCCGGCCTACTCACCATATATTGACAGTTTTGGAGGATCGACAACAACTGAACAGGCTGAATAGGACAACCTTCTATTTCTTCACTGCACTGAATTGTGATAATCAAGTTATATCAAACACGAGGTTTAAATCCTCGTGTTCGACCAAAGGGGAGAGCTGCCGCTGCTCCCCTTTGGAAACCCCATCGGCTTTGTGCCCGCCTCAAGAGGCGGGGTTTACATTGGATCAATATAGGCATACTCAGTCGGATGACAGGAGGTAGCGATGGCCGATCAAGTGCTTCGAGGAAGTTGTCTTTGCAAAGCGGTCCGTTACGAGGTGTGGCCTCCGTTTCTCAGGTTCACCCACTGCTATTGTTCTCGCTGCCGGAAGGCCACGGGTGGCGTGCGAGCGACAAATATCGCGGTGAACCCCGATCAGTTTCGGTGGATATCGGGAGAGGAGCTCATCTCGCGGTACGATCTTCCGGAGGCGAGAAGCTTTGCTACTGCGATTTGCACGAGCTGTAACTGCCCGGTGCCGCGTCCATCGCGGGATCGCGAGCGAGTGATCGTGCCCGCTGGGACCCTGGACGAAGAGCCGCCGGGTAAACCCTCCGCTCACCGGCAATGGGGAAGCCGCGTGGGATGGGCGGCGATAGACGAATCACATCTACCTTGTGAGGAGTAAAAATGAACCCCGATTCGAAAAAAGCCGTGGGTAGAATGACAGAAATGATCATGCCTGCTCCGGAGCAGACGAAGCATTGGCAGATTCGGATAGGCTCCTATAGGGGCCAGGAGGAATGGCCCGGAGTGTACGCCCACGGCCGTTCTCCAGAGCCCTTCAGAAGGTCTTAGCCGTGGGCACAATTTCGGATCGGGGTGAAGTACGACAGTGGCACAGGCTGGCCCAGTTTTTTCACTATCATTCCCGGCGCGTTTTGCACCAGCACGGATTACAAGCTAATCCTGCCGCGCAACGAGTACCACTGCGCGCGCTGCAGCGGCCACCACGGGCACATCTTCGGCGATGGCCGGGGACCAACCTGGCAGCGTTGGTGCAACAATGGCGTCGCGCTAAAGTTCTTCTCCAAGGGCGGTAAGGCATGAGGTAGGGGGCAATTTTGAGCCCGACCACACTCCAAAGAGGTCTAGCCCCCTTTTTTCATCTCCTTAGCCAAGATGGTATGTATAAAAGATTGGTAGGGTAATCCTTTTTTCTCAGCGGTTTTCCTGATCCACTGGAGGATTTTGGGGTCCAACCTAATTGCAATTAACTTTCGCGGTTCGTCCCCTAAGGTTGGCCTTCCTACCCGACGCATACTAGACAGCTGCTTATCAGAAAGCTCAGGGATATCTGAGAAATCAATTTTCCTTCTCTTGATAAATTTTTCTTTTCTTGCGGTTTGCCCGCCCCGCACTGATGATCCTCGTGATTTTCTCATGGCCACGTCTCCTTATAGTATAGGCGATGATCAGTACTTTGCCCAAACCGCTCTTTGCCAATCTCAATTGGCGAGCTTCGATGGATGAAAGCTCCAAGTCTTCTCCATCCAAGCCATCAGGATCCTGGAACGCGGTACTGGCCTCTTCGAATGAGATCCGTGTTTTAGTTGGTTGTGTCTAGATCTTGCGGAGTCCCATTCAAACATAATTATGTATATACTAAATACCTTCCGGGGGCAAGGTAGCATCTCGGATGAGAAAAAAAGGGACAGGACCCTATTTCCCTCTTATTCTCAGGCTTCTATATCTTGCAGGCATGCGTTATTAACCCCGATCCGAAAAAACATTCAAGGCATTTGCGGATTTGGACACCATATGACAGGAGTTACTGACATTTTGATCTTCGGCCTGCAATTATACTGGAGGTGAGTTGCCGATTCACGGTAAAAGCAGCTCTTTGGCGAGGCCTGATGCTCATCAG
>JACZXR010000535.1 GCA_022571535.1 Deltaproteobacteria bacterium
GTACAGCTGACAACTGAATCGACCCACAGAAATCATTACCGCCCTGAGCGTAAACAACGTATTGTCCATCTGGAGACGCTGCCGGTTTTACTCGACGAACATCACCAACAACGATTGCAAACGCCGAATCAGCTACCATGTCGTAGCCCCAAATATCATTGCCCAACATTTCCCTGTATACAAGTAGGCGCCCATCAGGCGTCATACTGGGATCTCCGCCGCCAAGTAAAGCTGGAACGCCTGGCTCGTTTGTTCCGGATCCGTCTGCTCGCCGTTTCGAGATCGACCAAGATGCGCATTCCAAATTCGTATTACTAAAATCAAAATACAGATACTCGTCTTCCGGTCCCCACGTCGGCACTTGATAGGTTCCGCCTGTAGAAAGGCGTTTGTCAATTCCAGTGTCAAGGTTAATAACGTAAATATCCGTGTTGACAAAAAGTCCGTCAGGACTGGCGGCAACGGCCAGCATCTTTCCGTCGGGCGCAAAGTCGAGGGAGGGGATCACGGGCGGCCTTGAATAGACCGGCGGCTGGTCCATGTCGAAACGGGCGCCGGCGCTTGGCGAATCGTTTCACAGGCCTGGGACACGGAAAGTGAGACAAACGCGATCCCGGAATATCTAATTTCAAAAACCAGTGAGCCGTGACATAGGCGTTGGATTTCGACATCACGCAACGCTCAGGCCAGGCCTATTGGAAAATTTGCTCCTGACCGCAAGCCGCAGTAATGTAAAAACCCTCACCCTCTCCCAGATCGAGGCAACGTCCAGCTCTGCCTGAAAACCGACCTCGGATTGACATAATAGGCCGTTATCGGATATTAACCACCCAAAACGAAGGTGGGCTGGCCTGATTTAGATCGAATTAAATAATTCAAACTAATTATGAAGGAGGCGTTATGAAGATTAACAAAGAGGCCAAGAGTCTTAATATGCGTTGGGAGAAGGAATATGGGTATTCCCAGGCGGTGAAGGTTGGGGACACGATCTATCTCGCCGGTCAGGTGAGTCATGATGACGAAGGCAATATCCTTGGCGAGGGAGACATGGAGGTCCAGATGCGGGCGGCGTATGCAAACCTCGGGAAGGTGCTCGCACAGTATGGCGCAACGATCGACAACGTTGTTGATGAGATCCTTTTCGTAACTGATATGGATGCTGCCTTCGCTGCCCGCGTCAAGATGAAGCAGGAGGTCTTTTCCGGCTCCCCTGTCCTAGGGAGCACTATCGTGCAAATCCAGCGTCTCGCGGCCCCTCAGTTTATGATCGAGATCAAGTGCACCGCCAAAGTATAGGGGAAAGAGCTCAAGACGTATCTGAGGTTACCACTTCAAGTCCGGGGTTCGGCGAGCTAGGCCTTCAGGGGCTTGCAGTGAAAAGGGGCTTCCGGGCACACGGTATTAATTCGCGCCTAACCAATCATTTCAGCCGACGCGGACCTGAGGCCCGCGCGGCTGAACTCAGCCGTTAGCCCGCTATAAAATATGACGCATTCACAGATTAAATGAGATAGAGATGTTATTTGGTATTCACGTATTCCCTACTGAGCATTCCATCCAACCCGATGAATTGGCTCGTGCTGCGGAAGAACGGGGGTTGGAGTCCATCTGGTTCTCGGAGCATACACACATTCCTGTTCGCTTTTTACAGATGGCTGAACAAGGAGGACAACCCTTATCCGATTTCTTTTGGCAAACGTATGATCCGTTTGTCGCTTTGACACAAGCGGCTGCTTCAACTGAAAAAATCAAGCTCGGAACGGGGGTTAGTCTTGTAATTGAGCGGGACCCGATCATCTTAGCCAACACGGTGGCCACGCTGGACCGCATATCTCAGGGGCGCTTCATTTTTGGTATTGGAGCCGGCTGGCTTGAAGCAGAGATGGCTAATCATGGGGTTGTCTATCGAACGCGCTTTCAACTTCTTAAAGAGCAGATTCGAGCAATGAAAGAAATCTGGACAACCGAGGAGTCAGAATTTCATGGCAAGTTTGTGAACTTCGATAAGATGAGATCGTTTCCAAAGCCATATCAACGCCCTCATCCCCCAATTATTATGGGGGGAGCAGGTCAAAAGTCACTTGAATATGTGGTGGATGTGTGCGATGGCTGGGCTCCGTATCTGCTGGAATGGTCGAAAACGAAAGAAATAATTGCTGAATTGCAGCAACGGGCGGTGACGATTGGGCGTGATCCGGACTCGCTTGAAATGTCGGTGTTTGAAGAGTCAATACCCGACCGGAAGATGTTGGCCGAGATGGAGGAGGCCGGGGTTAAGCGTCTCATCATCACCATCTTTGGACAGGGGCGTGATGAATCGCTTCCGATACTGGATAAACTGGCAGAAGTAAATGGCTAACCAGAGATGCTTTCAACCCTAATTGCGCTGGTGAAGTTGCGTGTAATTCAGGTAGTGTTCTCCTATGAAGAGATGTTTGTACTCCAACCTCACTTATAGGCCAAGTTGTGCGCGGGCGGCGGGTTAAAATGG
>JACZXR010000536.1 GCA_022571535.1 Deltaproteobacteria bacterium
TTGACCACGTTAGGTAACTCCCTGATTGCGCTTTCGAGATCCGGGTGATTATCTAAATAATTAACAAGCCGCATTTCTGCTGTGCGCTTGTCATCTTCCGACGCTCGCTTAGCCAGTTCTAACTTCAGTTCACTTCCACCCCCTTCCGCCTAGGTCAATCGGGGGTGTCAGGCGTGGTCAAGAGATGCGGTTTTGGTGTACGCATGGAGGGTGAGGTACTTAATGGCCCTCACATTTCCCGTTGACAAACTTGGGACAACCTCTTTGAGGAGAGAAGTTGACACGAGCCTTTACACCTGGACATCGAGGAGACGGGACTCCGGATCGATTCGATTTTGTTTCAGGCAGGCAATAGGCTCAAGCATACTTCTTGACTGCTTCCTCAATGCCCTGCGCGCCCTTCATCAGGTCCTCGGCAGTCATTGCCGGAGTGATCTTTACACTCGCATTGAATGCCAAGAAAAATGGCTCAACTACGGCTGGGATCTGCGAAGGATCTTGCAGGTCGATAAACAAAAGAGCTGTTCTTTTCCCTTTTTCAGTAAGGAAGTAAGCTGCTTCTGGTTTCAGCTCAGCAAGGATTGATTCGATTAGAGAACCCAACGTACCGTCCTTTGCCTTTGCATTACCTGCCTCTACGGGAATTGAAGCCTTAAGTAAACATCGCATGTAGCACCTCCAAGATTTTGGTAGGAGGATACAACTCCGACAACCAAGGGGCAAACCACAAGGTAGGAGACTCCTAGCCTTGTCGGTTTTACTTCTGGCTTAACTCAGCGGTTACTTTGTGAATCGCCTGCTGTACATAGCGCTCTACTAGGACATTTGGCCGCTTGACTCTTCCACTGGCGTACCTGAAGAGAGTGGTGTGTGTAGGCCCTTCCTCGCCCATCACTCGATGAATTTCACGGCACATCCTCTCCCAGCTCCAGGACGTTTTTTTCTTGAGGCGGAGTAGCTGCTTCGGGAGCGTTTTCTCTTTCACTTGTCGGATTATGTACCCATTTGTTCTGTGTCTGAGGGAATGCATCTATTCTCCCATATAATATTGCATGCAATGCATAGCGTAAACACGATGTTCAAACGGAACGCGGGGATGACGAGGTGAAGAAGGCGTTGGTAATTGTTCTGTTCATTCTCACAATGGTGATTGTAGCTCAGTTGATTGCATGGTTTCAGCTGTGAAATTTTTCAAAATTTATTTTGATGGTAGTTAGCAGTCACACGCCTGGGAGCCTCCCTCCACTTGGACATCAAAGGAAACGGGACTCCGGCCTCTGGCGATTTTCGCTTTGGTGAATCGAGGCAGGGAATGCGTCGCCCTAATCACTGCATTGGGGGAGAGATAAGGGCGACTTACCGCATCCCATTGTTTTGGATTATGCAAGCAGAAAGGTCACCAAATCAAGCTGATCAGTCCGATCCAGAAAAGAAGCGACATCATTGCGGACGCGAACAGGAGGCCAGCCCAGTTTAGCTCTGTTTTTTCGCTCATATTTAAATATGCGAAAAATGGCCGAGAAAAGGCTCAAGAAGGGTAGCTAAGAAAATGAACTGGTGTGCATTTTTCTCTTGACATATCCTAACTGTTAGGATAATCCGGAGTTAATGAAGTGTCCACAGTGCAAGAAGGTCATTCCTCTGTCAGTGTTCACGGCTGAGTTAGGCAGACGCACCTCTGCCAGAAAAGCTAAAAGCAGTCGTGAAAATGGCAAGCTAGGGGGAAGGCCCAAGCGCAAGGGCAAACGTTAACCTGGTGGTTATAGCGTCCCCACTAGCTGAAGCAACAGCTAGCAGGGACTGACCACCCAAACCTATCAAGGAGGTTTGAAATGGCTACTTCAAGCTTATCTTACCCACCCAAAGAATTCACCTTTAAGGAAGTGCAGTTAGTAGTGAGGGAAACCCCTTCACTCCCTGCCAAGCTGAAGCCCTTTGTAGGGGTGAAATTCAGCTCTTCCGGCCAGGTCTTTAAGGTCCTCAATGATCTAAAGTCGATGGATGTCGAGACCTTCCTTTGTCTCCATCTGGACAGTAAGAACACCATCAAGGCGCTGCAGGTGGTCTCCATTGGATCGCTCGGCAGCTCCCTGGTGCATCCCCGGGAAGTGTTCCGCTCAGCTATCCTCAACGGTGCCGCTGGGGTCATCTTTGCTCACAACCACCCAAGCGGCGATCCTGCACCGAGCAAAGAGGACATGGATATCACCCGCCGGTTGTGTGAAGTGGGCAAGCTTATCGGCATCAAGTGCCTGGATCATATCATCATTGGCCAGGGCCGTTACTTCAGCTTTGCTGATCAAGGGCTGATGTCAGGGGGTGAGCATGACTGACTTAAAACGAGTTGCCCTATACGCCAGAGTCAGCACTAAAAACAACGGCCAGGACCCAGAAACCCAGCTCGTTGCCTTGCGTGACTACGCCAAGGCCCGCAAGCTGCAAGTGTTCGGCGAATATGTGGACATCGGCATCAGCGGCAGCAAGAACAGC
>JACZXR010000537.1 GCA_022571535.1 Deltaproteobacteria bacterium
ACCCCTGCTTTGATCCCTCGGTCCATCGCCCTATGTCTTCTTTCCCATCTGTCAAACCCGGCACCGTCGCGCCTACAAGGCAAAGTAATTCAACCTAGTCAACAACGTCCCCAATGATGATGCCGACGTTTCCAGCCTCCCCTCTATCATTCCGTACGGCGGGTTTTCCCCAGTACGGCTGGAAGAAGAAGTGTCTGTCAGTCAGATGCAGCCTTCCCCTTCTGTCCCATGGCTTAAATGTGATCCCCATATCCACCACGGTCCCTCAAGGTTTACTGTCCTCAAGACCTTCCCTCCTTTGACTGCTTGTCTCTCTGACGTTGCCACCGTCTTTACACCGAAGAGGGTATCCCCTGCTTATGCCTATTCCTTCAGAGATACGTCTCGCCTTCGCTGAATCTCTACCAGCTTGGCCCTCTTATCTCTCCCGCTCCAATCACCTTCTTGCGGGTGGGGTCTTACGATGCTTTCCATGAACGTTCGCTCTATGCAGCGGCCCCGCCAGTTGCTCGGCCCCTGTGCCGACCTGAATCCCGTAGGACCCAACGAGCCTTTTACTTCCGAGCTTTCTTTGAGTTCGTCACCTCCCTCAAAGTCAGGTATAACTACCTGGGCAAATAGGCAATTCCCAGGACAGGACTATTCGCAAGTGAACAATTGTGCCCCAAAGCGAATCACCTGCTAGACAAACAGTTTTAGAGGCTGCACAAAGACTTGACCCCTTTGACATCTCATATCAAAACTTCAAAAGCCTGACCCCCTACCTCAACCGTGCGCAGAGGGCCGAACCGATAAAACCAGTCCCCCCGGCAATGACAAGCCTCATGGCACTCCTTTCTCGTTAAATTAACCAGGCACAAAGAATCAATGGGTTTTTTCCTAATTTAGTGTGTCGATTCTCTTGTAGCCTATCCACGCAGATATTGGTGGATTGTCAACCTTGATGCCTATTGCAATCGATTTTCGAGCTTCATCACCACTGTCATCTCGTCAATTAATGGTCTGAGCGTTTTAGCCGGCCTGGCAATGTCGAAGTAGAAGATGCGAAGGTTATCGTCGAACAGTTCCGAGGGGAAAAGCCCTAAGCCAGGTACCGGCCGGCCACCAGCGCGCATATAAATAAGATCTTGATGTTCCCGAGTTCCTACTGCTGCAATCAGAGTACATAGTCCTAACCACCGGGCGGTTGCCCAAATGCCAGCGCCTAGACGCAATCCTAGTATTCCGTTTCGATGCTCGGGAACCACAACCAGGCGGCTCACCTCACAGGTTTGGTACAATTTGGTATTCAGGTCTGAGAGCATTTGGTTAAACCACTCGCGGCCAAGCAAGGCCTCTACTCCGCACGTTGAGACGCTAACAAGCGGGACGAGACGGCAGCAGCCGATAACGGATCCTGCCCTTAGAGCCAATACTTGATAGGCGTATGGATCCAGGTGGTCAGGGTCAGCAAAGGCCTCGTCATCTAATCGGAACGCCGGTCTACGCCCGCCGGCGTAAAGGCTGCGCCCGCGCATTTCAGAGAGCTCCCCCAAAGACACGCATGACCGTGGCGAGAGAAAGCTCTCACCCGGTCCCCCGGTGGGCAGCTGAAGATGCCAGCTCAAGTGATCCTCTGGATCTTTCATCCCATTCCTTTTACCTGCATTCGGGCGATAACCAGGCAATCCTTAAGGAACGCCGCGTACGTATGTAAGGCAGCCCGGCCAGTCTCAACAAGGGGATTTACGAACTTTGGATGGGATGTTAGTATCTTCTCGAGCTCCTGCCGATTAAATCGGGTATGACGCACATCAAGTGCGACGTGCTCCCTAAGGAAAGTCAAACTCGACGCGATCTCAGGAGCCAGCACTGACACACATTGCTCGATGAATCGAGGACCAAACTGCACTGACAGCATCTCGATCTCATACTCTATCGCGAGTTGGCAAAATGGGGACCCACCAAGTATGACATCCTCGTGGAGCTGGCGATACATGCGGACCCCAGGAGTAAGAGGTTGGGCGAGGATTCGATCAGCATCGAGGGGAAAGGGTCGTCGAGAGTTCCATCGGCTGACAAGTGATCGAGTGTCCTGAACCATGAGGTGATGGTGACCCGCCTCGTGGCTTGCGTGTTTTCGCAATGCCTGACCGAGCTCGTTGAGGCCGATTTCCTCACAACGGGCACCCGCTCTTCGGATCCAGTCCTCAACGGGCTCCGTCATCGCAACACCAAGAGCGCTAAAGTGGATAAGAAAGCTCTCTAGAAAAGCGGGGTCGATTTCGGCTGCGAGGATCGTACCCAGGGATGGATCTTTGGCAAATCTCACTCGAGCCGAGTGCATCCCAGATTCGTAGGCATCTGGTGCTTGGTTTTCCATGGGCTGCCAGGTTTCATCCTAAGCAACTTCATTTGGGCCAGGTTTTGTCCTGAGCCGGTTGTGTCAGCGGTTGAGATGCGGTCTTGGCAGCACATGAATTCAAGGTCTTGGCCGCACAGGGATTTCT